>NZ_JARGEF010000175.1:0-18045 GCF_033794725.1 Streptomyces sp. ID05-39B
CTCTGAGTTGTGTATAAGAGACTGCTCCTGGAGCGTGTCGATCCGGTCGAGGACCGCGGTGAGGTGGGTGACCGTGTGGTAGCGGCGCTGGCAGGAGCCGCAGCGCCGCTACCACACGGTCACCCACCTCACCGCGGTCCTCGACCGGATCGACACGCTCCAGGAGTACGCCGACGACCCCGACGTCGTCCGGCTGGCCGCCTGGTTCCACGACGCCGTGTACCTGCCCGACCGCTCCGAGAACGAGGACCGCTCCGCCCGCCTCGCCGAGCGCGCCCTGCCCGAGGCCGGACTGCCGGACGCGAAGACCGCCGAGGTGGCCCGCCTGGTCCGGCTCACCGTCTCCCACGACCCCGCCGACGACGATCGTGACGGCCAGGTGCTGTGCGACGCCGACCTCGCGATCCTCGCCGCGCCCCCGTCGGCGTACGCCGCCTACGCGGCCGGGGTCCGCGAGGAGTACCACTTCGTCCCCAACGACGTCTTCCGCGAGGGCAGGGCCGCCGTACTGCACCAACTCCTCGGCCTGCCCCGCCTGTTCCGCACCCCGCACGGGGCGAAGGAGTGGGAGGCGACCGCCCGCTACAACATGCGCGCGGAACTGGACCTGCTCTCGGTCTGAGCCCCGCGCCCGCCTACGCTGCACGGCATGCGCGCATGGGGCGGGGATCAGGTGACGGAGGCCGTCGCGAGCAGCGTGGAACTGCTGCGGACGGTGACCGACAGGGACTGGACCGGCGTGAAGGCCGGCCGGCTGGACTGGTCCTGCCGACGGACGGCGGAGCACATGGCGGGCGATCTCATCGCCTACGCCGGGCAGCTGGCGGGCCGCGCGCAGACGGCGTACGTCCCCTTCGAGATCGGTTTCGAGGAGGGCACCGACCATGCGGGGGTCCTGGACGTCATCGAGACCACCGGCGCGCTGCTCACCGCCACCGTCCGCACCACCCCGCCACGGGTGCGCGCCTTCCACCCGTACCCGTTCCGCAGCGCGAACCGCGAGGGCTTCGCCGCGATGGGCATCGCCGAGGTGCTCCTGCACACCCATGACATCGCCGAGGGCCTGGGCCTGGCGTACGAGCCGCCCGCCGAGCTGTGCGAGTCCGTCCTCACCCGGATCTTCCCGCACGTGCGGCCCGGCCCCGACCCCTGGCCGACGCTGCTGTGGGCCACCGGCCGCGGCGATCTGCCCGGCCGTGCCCCGGTCACCGCATGGCGCTGGAACAACAACCTGGTCCTGCAGACCGGGCGGCTCACCCTCGAAGGCCTCACCCCGGCGGCCGCCGCCGACCTGGTCGCGGGCGGCGACGGCGGCTTCGTATGGCTCGGCGACGCCCCCTTCGAGGGCACCCGGGATGTCGCCGCCGGCCTGCTCAAGGCCTACGAAGGCGGGGTGCACCGGCCCGAGTTCGGCGCGTTCGTGCTCGTCCGTCGGGAGGACGGCCGGGCCGTCGGCAGCCTGAACCTGCACGGGATGCCCGACGAGGAGGGCCGCGCCGAGATCGGCTACGACCTCGTGGAACCGGCCCGGGGCCACGGCTACGCGACCGAGGCGCTGACCGCCCTCGCGGACCGGACGCTCGCCCACGAGGACGTCCACCTGCTGTACGCGGCCGTGGCGGAGGCGAACACCCCCTCGCAAGGCGTCCTGACGCGCGCCGGGTTCGTCCGGGCCGACGTGGCGGCCGAGCCCTTCCTGGAGGACGCCTCGCCACGGCTCTACACACGCCGGGGGTGACGCCCGCCCGGCGGGGCCTACGGCCGGCGTCGCCCCTTCGGGCGTCGTAGTCCCGCCGCCGTCAGGAGCCGCACCACCTCGCGGCTCCTGACCTCCACCGCCCCGGCCTCGACCACCTCCTGGTACCGGTGCGAGGGAATGTCGTAGTGATCGCGTTCGAACGCGCGCCGGGGCACGCCCAACTCGTCGGCGAAGTCGTGCAGTTCCTCGAAGGAGACGTCGCTGACGAGGTGGGACCACATCCGTCCGTGACCCGGCCAGTCCGGCGGGTCGATGTAGAGCGTCACGCGCGCCTCACGAGGGGCCCGCCCCGCCGGAGGCCGCCCCCAGCGAACCGACCGCGGCGACCTTCACGCCCGCCTTGTGACACACCCAGTGCGGGTCGGGCCCGAGTTCGGGCTCGATCTCCAGGGCGTGCGGGTCGCCCGAGCCGCACACCGGGCAGATCGGCCAGCGGCCGTACCGCTCCAGCAGGGCGTCCTGCACGTCCTGCGCCACCAGGCCGGCCACGAAGGTCACACCGTCCGGCCACTGCTCGACCCACCAGCGCCGCTGCGCCACGGACTCCTCGACCATGGACACGACGTCCGCCGCGGCCACCTCGCCCGAGGCCAGGTCGGCGAGGACGAGGGCCCGCGCGGCGTGCAGCGCCTGTTCCAGTGCGCTGACGGGTGTGGGGGAAGGCGTGTGCGAGGGGTTGTGGGAGGGGTCCATGCACCCATTGTGCGCACTCTTGACCGTGACACCGCGCCGAAAATACCTTTCATGGGTGCCCCAGGACGTGAAGGAAATTTTCGGTGGCGCCCTCGCCGCCAGGGTCCGCGCGCTCGCCCCCTCCATGACGCGCTCGATGCAACGCGTCGCCGAGACCGTCGCGGGCGACCCCGCGGGCTGCGCGGCGCTCACCGTCACGCGCCTCGCGGAACGCACCGGCACCAGCGAGGCCACCGTCGTGCGCACCGCCCGCCTCCTCGGTTACGGCGGCTACCGCGACCTGCGGCTCGCCCTCGCCGGACTCGCGGCCCAGCAGCAGTCCGGCCGCGCGCCCGCCATCACCACCGACATCGCCGTCGACGATCCGATCGCGGACGTCGTCGCCAAACTCGCCCACGACGAGCGGCAGACCCTCGCCGACACCGCCGCCGGTCTCGACACCGTGCAGCTCGGCGCGGCGGTGGCGGCGCTGGCAGGCGCACGCAGGACCGACGTCTACGGCGTCGGGGCGTCCGGGCTCGTCGCCCAGGACCTCGTGCAGAAACTGCTGCGGATAGGGCTCATGGCCCACGCCCACAGCGACCCGCACCTCGCGGTGACGAACGCGGTGCAGTTGCGGGCGGGCGACGTGGCGATCGCCATCACGCACTCCGGGTCGACACGGGACGTCATCGAACCCCTGCGGGTCGCCTTCGAGCGGGGCGCCACGACCGTCGCCGTCACCGGGCGGCCCGGCGGCGCGGTCGCGCAGTACGCCGACCTCGTGCTGACGACGTCCACGGCACGCGAGAGCGAGCTGCGGCCGGCGGCCATGTCCTCACGGACCGGTCAGCTGCTGGTGGTGGACTGCCTGTTCGTGGGGGTGGCCCAGCGGACCTACGACACCGCCGCGCCGGCGCTGGCCGCGTCGTACGAGGCCCTGGCCCATCGGCACCGGTAGACCGTAGGAGTACTCCGGCCGACCTACGTGGGAAAGAAAGAGCCGTCTGCCATGACCTCCACCCCCCGCCCCGACGAACTGCTCGCCCAGCTCGGTTCGCTCACCACCGAAGCCTTCCGCCCGGAACTCGCCGAGATCGACCGGCTGCCCACCCTCGACGTCGCCCGGCTCATGAACGGGGAGGACGCCGGCGTGGCCGGGGCCGTGGCCGCGCGGTTGCCCGAGATCGCCGGGGCCGTCGACGCGATCGCCGCGCGGATGGGGCGCGGCGGACGGCTGGTGTACGCCGGGGCGGGGACGGCAGGACGGCTCGGGGTGCTCGACGCCTCCGAGTGCCCGCCGACCTTCGACACGGCCCCCGGCCAGGTCGTCGGGCTCATCGCGGGCGGGCCGCGGGCGATGGTGACCTCCGTCGAGGGTGCCGAGGACTCGCGGGAGCTGGCACGGGCGGACCTGGCCGCCCTCGCGCTGACCGCCGAGGACACGGTGGTCGGGATCTCCGCCTCGGGGCGCACGCCCTACGCGGTCGGCGCGGTCGAGTACGCGCGCTCGCTCGGTGCCCTGACCGTCGGGCTGGCCTGCAACGGGGACAGTGCGCTGGCTGCGGCGGCCGAGCACGGCATCGAGGTCGTCGTCGGGCCCGAGCTGCTCACCGGGTCGACACGCCTGAAGGCGGGCACCGCGCAGAAGCTGGTGCTGAACATGCTGTCGACGATCACGATGATCCGGCTGGGCAAGACGTACGGGAACCTGATGGTCGACGTCCGGGCCTCGAACGAGAAACTGCGGGCCCGCTCACGGCGGATCGTCTCCCTTGCGACGGGCGCGGACGACGAGGAGGTCGAGGAGGCCCTCACGGCCACCGGCGGTGAGGTGAAGCACGCGATCCTCGTACTGCTCGCCGGGGTCGACGGGCCGTCGGCCACCCGCCTTCTGGAGGAGTCCGGCGGTCACCTGCGTGCCGCGCTCGCCGCCGCGCGCCCCTGAGCCGCACGCTCAGCAGGTGCCTACCGATTCCCATGCCACCGCCGCCGCGCTCCTGCCCCTGGTCGGCGGCCCCGCGAACATTCTCTCCGTCGCCCACTGCATGACCCGGCTCCGGCTGGCCCTCGCCGATCCGTCACGGGCGGACGAGGAGGCGCTGCGGGCCGTCCCCGGGGTGCTGGGCCTCGTCGTGGACGGCGGGTCGTACCAGGTGGTGCTCGGGCCGGGGATCGTCGGACCGGTGACAGTCGCGTTCGAGGAGCTGGTGGACGCCACAGTCGGCGGCCGGCCGACGGCGGCCGAGGGACTCGCCGCGCTGGGCGCCGACTTGAAGGGCGAGCGGCAGCGGCGCAACGCCACCCCGGTCAAGACCGCCCTGCGCCGCCTCGCCGCCGTCTTCGTCCCCCTCATCCCCGCCCTCATCGGCTGCGGGATCCTCGCGGGCCTCAACGGGCTGCTGGTCAACGCCGGTCTGCTGACGTCGCTGACGCCCGCGCTGGCCGCCGTGGCCTCCGGGTTCATGGCGCTGATCGCGGTGTTCGTCGGCGTCAACACCGCCAAGGAGTTCGGCGGCACGCCCGTGCTGGGCGGGGCGGTGGCGGCGATCGTGGTCTATCCGGGCGTCGCGAAGGTCACCGCGTTCGGGGTGACCCTCGCCCCCGGCCAGGGCGGGGTGCTCGGCGCACTGGCGGCGGCACTGCTGGCGGCGTACGTGGAGAAGTGGTGCCGGGGCCGGGTCCCGGCAGCCCTCGACGTGCTGCTGACCCCCACCCTGACGGTCCTCGTCGCCGGCCTGGCCACGCTGTACGGCCTGATGTGGGCGGCCGGTGCCGTGTCGACGGCGATCGGCACGGCGGCGGACCGGCTGCTGTCGACGACGGGCGCCTTCGCCGGCCTGGTCCTCGGCGGACTGTTCCTGCCCCTGGTGATGCTGGGCCTGCACCAGGCCCTCATCCCCATCCACACCACGCTCATCGAACAGCAGGGCCACACCGTGCTGCTGCCCATCCTGGCGATGGCGGGCGCGGGCCAGGTCGGCGCGGCCCTCGCGGTCTACGTCCGGCTGCGCCACGACACCTCGCTGCGCACGACGATCAGGTCGGCGCTCCCGGCGGGCCTGCTGGGCGTCGGCGAACCCCTCATCTACGGCGTCTCCCTCCCGCTGGGCCGCCCCTTCCTCACGGCCTGCGTGGGCGGGGCGGCCGGCGGGGCCTTCGTGGGCTTCTTCGCGATGCTCGGCGACCAGGTCGGCGCGACGGCCATCGGCCCGTCCGGCTGGGCCCTGTTCCCGCTGCTGGCCGGCAACCGGGGCTGGAGCGCCCTGCTCGCGATCTACGCGGGCGGGCTGCTGACCGGGTACGCGGTCGGCTTCGCCACCACCTACGTCTTCGGCGTCACCGACCGCGTCATGGTGGCCGCCGGCTCCGGCCGCCCCGCCCAGGACCCGTCCGGCAGCCCGGCACCTTCGCGATCCGGCTGAGGCAGGCAGCCTGGCTCTCTTCCGGGAGCAGGCAGGAATCCCCCGTCCCCCTGGCGAGCGGCTCGTACGGGGCCTTGTCGGTGGGGTGTGCGACGGTTGAGTCGGCGGTGTTCGCACCGCCGGACACTCAGGCCGGAGGAAGGCCCGCCGCGGAAAAGGGAGACGCTCGTCATGAACCACGCCCAGCTCACCCACCTGGGGCGTGCCCTGCGGCTGCTCGGTGAGCACGGGGACGCTCTGAACGCCGACACCCCGGACGCCAAGTTCCACGAAGTCAGATCGGACCTGCGACGCGCCCTGGAACTCCTGGAGGAGGGCGCCTCGGCCGTGCCCAGCACCCGGTGTGCCGAGCACCCGAACGGTCCCGTGGACGAGGCCGCCCCCGACCTGTGCCTGCTGTGCGAGACCCGGCGGCGGGCGGCCCGGCGCGCCGAGTTCGACGGACCCGCCCCGCGGGCACCGCACCCCACCGCCCCGTCCCGCTACGGCGGCCGGGGCGAGCGCCCGCAGCCCCAGCAGCGCTGGCTGCCGGAGCTGTGGACCGGCCAGGAATGGCAGCTGTGCGGCACCCCGAGGCGCGACCGCCAGGAGGCCGAGCGGTACCTCGCGGCCCTGCGCCGGGGCTCTCGCCCCGCCATGGCCTACCGCCTGGTGCACGAGTTCACCGACTACGAGGTGCTGCGCGTCTGGGGCACCCCGGTGAGGGTCGACATCGAGCCCATGGGCAACATCTAGGCCGGGCCCCGGTCGGGCAGCGGCAGCGGCAGCGGCAGCGGCAGCGGCGGGAAGTCGTGCCCCTCCCACAGCAGGCGTGCCGTCTCGTCCGGATAGGGGCGGACCTGCGGTTCCGCGTCCAGGATCTGCACCAGCCGCTTCCCCGTGTCGTAGGCCGGCCAGCCCGGCTCGCCGGTGCGGGCGAACGCCGTCCAGGACGCGCGCATGCGGGCGGACAGGGTGCGCGCCTCCTCGGTCACCTCCGCGCCCGCGAACAGCAGGTTCCCGAGGTCGGCGTCGTAGGTGCCGAACAGCAGGGGTATGTCGAGGCCGTGGCAGGCTCCCAGTGCGCCGCCCATGCCGGGGGCCGGCCAGGTCAGTTCGTAGACATGGGCCCGGCCGCCGCCCGCGACCTGTGCCTCCGCCAGGTGCAGGGACGGCATGCGGAACAGCCAGTCGGACTGCACCCGCTCGAACAGCTCCCCCGGTCCGGCGTCCGGACAGGCCTCCCGGTAGGCCCGCTCACCGGCCTCGCCGCCGCCGGGCCCGAACAGCCGCAGCACACTCGTCGCCTGTTCCTCCGTCACCTCGCCCAGCAGGCCCGCCAGGGCCACAAACAGGCGGTACTCCTGCGCGTTGTGTCCGACGATCAGCTCCACGTCCCGGCCCGCGCCCGCCGCCAGCGCCTGCCAGGGCGTGACCGGCAGCACCTCGCCGTCGACCACGGGTGAGAACGGCGTGACCGTGGGCGCGACCTGCCCCCACCGGTCCACGCGCTCGCCCATCTTCGCGGCGAGCGCCGTCCCGGCCTCGGTCAGCGCACGCGGATCGACCGTGGCGAGGTCGGCGGCCGTGGGCCGCAGTCCGGCCTCGGCGGCGATGGCGGCGGCGAGGTCCCGGGCCAGCTCGTCGGAGAAGTACGTGCCGGGCACGCTCTGCGCGATGGCCCGCCCGAACAGCCCCCGCGCGGCGGGCATGGCCAGCAGCGCCGCCACCGAACCGGCGCCCGCCGACTCCCCGAAGACGGTCACCCGGCCGGGATCGCCGCCGAACTCGGCGATGTTGTCCCGCACCCATTCCAGGGCGGCGACCTGGTCGAGCAGTCCCCGGTTGGCGGGCGCGCCCTCCATCCGGGCGAACCCCTCTATGCCGACGCGGTAGTTGAAGCTGACCACGACCAGGTCACCGGCGCGGGCGATGTGCCGCGCGTCGTAGCCGGGGCTGCCCGCGTGGCCGAGCTTGTAGGCGCCGCCGTAGATCCACACCATGACGGGGCGGGCCTCGGCGGGCGCCGGGTCCGGTGTCCACACGTTCACCGTCAGCCAGTCGTCGCCGGTGGGTCCGTCCAGCGCGCCCGTGGGCCCCTGGATGCCGGGCTCCTGCGGGGGCGGCGGGCCGAAGGCGTGCGCGTCCCGGACGCCTTCCCATTGCTGGGGCGGGAGCGGGGCCTGGAAGCGGGCCTGCCCGACCGGAGGGGCGGCGAAGGGGATGCCGCGGAAGACGTCCAGTCCGTCCTCCCTGCGTCCTCGGACGGCTCCGGCGGCGGTACGGACCACGGGCTCGGCGTCGGCTGTCGTCATCGGTCACTCCTCGGTGGGCTGCTGCTCGTGGAACAGACCGTCAACGGACGGCTGTTCGTGGAAGGGAAAGCACACTGGGCGGCTGTTCGTGGAAGGGACACTCCACTGGGTGACTGTTCGTGGAACGGACGGTCGATGGTGGTTGCTCCGGTGATTGCTCGGTGATTGCTCGGTGATTGTTTCGGTGGTCGCTCCGTGGAACGGACGGTCGATCGGCGGCTGTTCATGAAACGGACGGCGCTCGGGCAAAGTGCCGAAAGCGGCCGACGCCCCTCGTGTGGGTGACGGCCGCCTCGGCAGGGCAGTTGGTCACACCTTGACGGGCACGGCCTCCTGCGCCTCTCCGGGGCCGCCGCCATGACGGCCGCCCCGCGCTCGGGGATGAAGGTGGCGAGCCGGAAGGCCGCCAGGGCCACACCCGCGCCGATGGCCATGACGACCTTGAAGCCGTCCTCGGCCGGCAGGGTGAAACCGCCGTACTCGGTGGTCATCCGGGCGAGGATCACACCGGCGACGGCACTGGCGAAGCTGGTGCCCAGGGACCGCATCAGGGTCTTGGGGCTGTTGGCCGAGCCGGTCCGGGCCGGGTCGACCGCGCCCATGATCAGGGCGGGCAGGGCGCCGTAGGTGAAGCCGACGCCGGCCCCGATGACGCAGGACACCAGGACGAGGTGCCGGACCTCGCTCACGAGCCGGCGATTGATTGAGTCAAGCAAGCTAAGTCCCGAGGCCCCGCCAGGCACGAAAGAGAGGGGGCGGGGAAGGAGGTCTCCCTCCTTCCCCGCCCCACCCGCACAGAGCCGCTCAGCAACCCGACGGCTCAGCAGACCTCAGCTGAGGGTCTTCAGCGACGCCGCGTCGTACGGCTTCAGCTCGTCGAGGCGGCCGGCCAGCACCTTGGCCGCCCACTCCGGGTCCTGGAGCAGCGCACGGCCGACGGCCACCATGTCGAACTCGTCCCGCTCCAGCCGGTCGAGAAGGTCGTCGAGGTTCTTCACCCCCGACCCCACGCCCTGGAAGGCGTTGAGGAACTCGCCGTCGAGACCGACCGAGCCGACGGTGATGGTGGGCCGCCCGGTCAGCTTCTTCGTCCAGCCCGCGAGGTTGAGGTCGGAGCCGTCGAACTCCGGGGCCCAGTAGCGGCGGGTGGAGGCGTGGAAGGCGTCGGCACCGGCCGCGGCGAGCGGGGCGAGGATGGCCTCCAGCTCCTCGGGGGTCTCGGCGAGGCGCGCGTCGTAGGCCTCCTGCTTCCACTGCGAGTAGCGGAAGATGACCGGGAACTCCGCCGACACCGTCTGGCGTACGGCGGCGACGATCTCCGCCGCGAACCTGGTGCGGGCGACCGGGTCGCCACCGTAGGCGTCGGAGCGGCGGTTGGTGCCCGCCCACAGGAACTGGTCGACCAGGTAACCGTGGGCGCCGTGGATCTCCACGCCGTCGAAACCGATGCGCTCGGCAGCCGCGGCGGCCTCGGCGAACGCGCCGATGACGTCGTCCAGGTCGCGCTGGGTCATCGCCTTGCCGGTGCCCTCGGTGCCGTCCAGGCGCACGCCGGAGGGGCCGACGGCGGGGGCGTCCGCCACCGGCGGCTCACCCTGGCTGCGCACCATGCCGATGTGCCACAGCTGCGGCACGATCTTCCCGCCGCCCGCGTGCACGGCCTCGGCGACCTTCGCCCACCCGGCCAGCTGCTCCTCGCCGTGGAACCGCGGCACCCGGTCGCTCTGCCCGGCCGAGTCGTGGCCGACGTACGTGCCCTCGGTGACGATCAGGCCGACACCCGCGGCGGCCCGGCGGCCGTAGTACGACGCCACGTCCTCGCCGGGGACACCGCCGGGCGAGAACATGCGGGTCATGGGCGCCATGGCGATGCGGTTCGGGACGGTCAGGCCGTTGAGGGAGACGGGGCGCGCGAGAATCTCGGCGGCGCGGGAGGCGGCGGGAGTGGCAGTCACGACAGGGGACTCCTCGGAGAGGTCGCGGTGGGCATCGGCAGAGCCGTCAAGCATCGGACGGTGGGACATTCTGGACGGTATGTGCACATGCAAGAACCGCCCTCTGCCGTCAACCGCACGGCCCTCCCCCGCCATTCCGCCGACTCCCCCCCAACCGCTGTGATGCGGGCCACGCCGCGGAACCCGAACCCTCACCCTGCCGTTCCGCCGCACCGGCGCGGACCGACCGCCGACCCCGACCACATGGGCCGGCCCGCGGTCACCTCCCACCACGAGCACGGACACCCCCAACCCCACCGGCACCACGGTCGGGCGTGAAACGACCGAGGGCGGCACCCCCCGCGTCAGCAGGGAGTACCGCCCTCGACAGGAAGACCGAGCTTGATCAGCGATCAGGCTCAGAAGTCCATGTCACCGCCCGGCATGCCGCCGCCGGCCGGGGCAGCGCCCGCCTTCTCCGGCTTGTCGGCGATGACGGCCTCGGTGGTGAGGAACAGCGCGGCGATCGACGCGGCGTTCTGCAGCGCGGAACGCGTCACCTTCGCCGGGTCGATGATGCCCTCGGCGATCATGTCGACGTACTCACCGGTCGCGGCGTTCAGGCCGTGGCCGACGGGCAGGTTGCGCACCTTCTCGACGATGACGCCACCCTCGAGACCACCGTTGACGGCGATCTGCTTGAGCGGGGCCTCCAGGGCGAGCTTCACGGCGTTGGCGCCGGTCGCCTCGTCACCCTCGAGGTCGAGCTTCTCGAAGACCGAGGTGGCCTGGAGCAGGGCCACGCCACCACCGGCGACGATGCCCTCCTCGACGGCCGCCTTCGCGTTGCGAACGGCGTCCTCGATGCGGTGCTTGCGCTCCTTGAGCTCCACCTCGGTGGCGGCGCCGGCCTTGATGACGGCCACGCCGCCGGCCAGCTTCGCCAGACGCTCCTGGAGCTTCTCGCGGTCGTAGTCCGAGTCGCTGTTCTCGATCTCGGCGCGGATCTGGTTGACCCGGCCCGCGACCTGGTCCGAGGAGCCGGACCCGTCGACGATGGTGGTCTCGTCCTTGGTGATGACGACCTTGCGGGCCTTGCCGAGCAGGTCCAGGGAGGTGTTCTCGAGCTTGAGACCGACCTCCTCGGAGATGACCTCGCCACCGGTGAGGATGGCGATGTCGTTCAGCATCGCCTTGCGGCGGTCGCCGAAGCCCGGGGCCTTGACCGCGACGGACTTGAAGGTGCCGCGGATCTTGTTGACGACCAGGGTCGACAGGGCCTCGCCCTCGACGTCCTCGGCGATGATCAGCAGCGGCTTGCCCGACTGCATGACCTTCTCCAGGAGCGGGAGCAGGTCCTTGACGTTGGCGATCTTGGAGTTCGCGATCAGGATGTACGGGTCGTCGAGGACGGCCTCCATACGCTCCATGTCGGTCGCGAAGTACGCCGAGATGTAGCCCTTGTCGAAGCGCATGCCCTCGGTGAGCTCGAGCTCGAGACCGAAGGTCTGCGACTCCTCGACCGTGATGACGCCTTCCTTGCCGACCTTGTCCATCGCCTCGGCGATGAGCTCGCCGATCTGGGTGTCGGCGGCGGAGATGGAGGCCGTCGAAGCGATCTGCTCCTTGGTCTCGACATCCTTCGCCTGCTCGAGGAGGGCACCGGAGACGGCCTCGACGGCCTTCTCGATGCCGCGCTTCAGAGCCATCGGGTTGGCGCCGGCCGCCACGTTGCGCAGGCCCTCGCGGACCAGCGCCTGGGCGAGAACGGTCGCGGTGGTCGTACCGTCACCGGCGACGTCGTCCGTCTTCTTGGCGACTTCCTTGACCAGCTCGGCGCCGATCTTCTCGTACGGGTCCTCGAGCTCGATCTCCTTGGCGATGGAGACACCATCGTTGGTGATCGTGGGGGCGCCCCACTTCTTCTCGAGGACGACGTTGCGGCCCTTGGGGCCGAGCGTCACCTTCACGGCGTCCGCGAGCTGGTTCATGCCGCGCTCGAGGCCGCGCCGCGCCTCCTCGTCGAACGCGATGATCTTGGCCATGTGAAGTGGTCCCTCCAGGACTGGGGGTGATTCCTTCGGACCGCGCCCGCGCCCGCGACGGACGGCTCGCCTGCCCCGTGGTTCCTTGCCCCACTTGGCCTGCGGGCCTCACCGACCCGGTCCTTCGTTGTCACTCTCACCATCAGAGTGCTAACGCCAATGATTAGCACTCGACCCGTCCGAGTGCAAGGTGCGCCCGCGGAGCGGGCTCGTTCAGGGGTGGCGGTCGGGTGACGGGCGGGAGCCGGCGGGCACCCCCGATCCGCAGGTGAACGACGCCCCTCCGCCCCCACCCCGTCCCGCCCTCCGGACATGACGAAGGGCCCGCACCCCTGGAGGTGCGAGCCCTTCGCGAACAGAACAGAAGAACGTCGCTGCAAGTCGGCGCGTGCTTCAGCTGGTCGCGAGCCGGACCATGTCCGCCTGCGGCCCCTTCTGACCCTGCGAGATCTCGAAATCGACCCGCTGGCCCTCTTCCAGGGTGCGGTATCCGTCCATCTGGATCGCGCTGTAGTGGACGAAAACATCCGCACCACCGTCGACCGCGATGAAGCCGTACCCCTTCTCCGCGTTGAACCACTTGACGGTGCCCTGAGCCATGCCTAACTCCCCTATTACTGGCCCTTGCACAGATCCGCACTTCGCGGATCCGGGTCAGACCTCACCCCCCAAGTTCGTTGGGGGCGTGCGCCGGAACGCGTCGACCGCGGCTGAATGTATCTGTCCAACTGCCGTCTGCAACAGGTCAATCGGACGAGAATTCCGGACGCGAATGGTCAGGAGAAGAGTGAGGTTTCGCCCGAATTCAGGGCAAGTCGGGCCCCACAAAGGGAAGGAAAGGCGCAAAACAGATGCACACTTTGGCTGCTTCTCATCGCCTGCACCAGCGGAACTCATATGCGGCCGGCATGCATTGGCGGGCGCGTTCCCCAACTGTACCGCGCTCAACCACATTGAATTGCCCCCTCCGCTTCTCTCGCGGAGGGGGCAATTCAATGAACGCTCGGTAATTACCGTTACCGACGGTTACTACCGGCGGGTACTGACTAACGGTCAGCCACCGGCCACGGCCGGGATGATGGAGACGCCGGCGCCGTCGGGAGTCGCCGTGTCCAGCCCCTTCTCGAAGCGGACGTCGTCGTCGTTGACGTACACGTTGACGAACCGGCGCAGCTTGCCCTGGTCGTCCAGGACGCGGGCGGCGATGCCCGTGTGGTTCTTCTCCAGGTCGGCGATGATCTCGCCGAGGGTCACGCCCTCGGCCGGGACCTCCGCCTTGCCACCGGTGTAGGTGCGCAGGATGGTCGGGATGCGGACGGTCACGCTCATGCGAGGCCAGCCTCTCGGAAGGAGTCCAGGGTCGGACGGATGGTGGCGCTGAGGCCGGTGCCGGCCACCGCGTCGAGGGTCTTGAGGCCGTCCCCGGTGTTGAGCACGACCGTCGTCTTCGTCGGGTCGAGAAGACCGTTCTCGATCAGCTTCCTCGCCACACCGACGGTCACGCCACCGGCGGTCTCGGCGAAGATGCCCTCGGTCCGCGCCAGCAGCTTGATCGCGTCGACCACCTGCTCGTCGTTCACGTCCTCCACCGCGCCACCGGTGCGGCGCGCGATGTCCAGGACGTACGGCCCGTCCGCCGGGTTGCCGATGGCGAGGGACTTGGCGATGGTGTTCGGCTTCTGCGGCCGCACGACGTCGTGGCCGGCCTTGTAGGCGACGGACACCGGCGAGCAGCCCTCGGCCTGCGCACCGAAGATCTTGTACGGCCTGTCCTCGACGAGCCCCAGCTTGATCAGCTCCTGGAGCCCCTTGTCGATCTTCGTGAGCTGTGAGCCGGAGGCGATCGGCACGACGAGCTGGTCGGGCAGCCGCCAGCCGAGCTGCTCGCAGATCTCGTAGGCCAGCGTCTTGGAGCCCTCGGCGTAGTACGGCCGCAGGTTGACGTTGACGAAGCCCCAGCCCTCGCCGGCCGGGTCGCCGATCAGCTCGGAGCAGAAGCGGTTCACGTCGTCGTAGTTTCCCTCGATGCCGACGAGCTCGCCGCCGTAGATCGCGGCCATGACGACCTTGCCCTGCTCCAGGTCGTGCGGGATGAACACGCAGGAGCGGAAGCCGGCGCGGGCGGCGGCGGCGCCGACGGCACCGGCCAGGTTGCCCGTGGAGGAGCAGGAGAGAGTCGTGAAGCCGAAGGCGCGGGCGGCCTCGATGGCCTGGGCGACGACGCGGTCCTTGAAGGAGTGCGTCGGGTTGCCGGAGTCGTCCTTGACGAACAGCTTGCCGGGGTCGACACCCAGCTCGCGGGCCAGGTTGTCGGCCTGGACGAGCTTGGTCCAGCCGGGGTTGATGTTCGGCTTGTCCGCCACGTCGGCCGGGACGGGCAGCAGGGGCGCGTAGCGCCAGATGTTGGCGGGGCCCGCTTCGATGCGCTTGCGGAGCTCCTCGGTGTCATAGGCCGAGAAGTCGTACGCGATCTCCAGCGGGCCGAAACACTCCTGGCAGGCGAAGACCGGGCCGAGAGGCACGCGGTGTCCGCACTCGCGGCAGGAGAGCGCCGCGGCGGGACCGAGGTCCACGGAGTCGGTGGTGCTTGCAACCGTGTTGCTTACATCTGTCTGCGCAGCCATGTGAGGCGAGGCCCTTCCTCATCTTCCTCACGACGCGTTTCGCCGTGAGACGGATTTGGCACCTTCCCGAGCCGGGAGCCTCGCCACATCAACGTGACAGGACCAGCTGGAGGGTTGCCGGGGCTTCATCGGGCCGTATCCCTCTGCCCCTCTGGATGAGCGGTATGAAGTTGTGGGTGGTGAACGAAAGGCCATCTCGGACATGCGATGGTCATCCGCGTTGTTCAAGACTGTAACCGAAGGCCAGGACAGTTGAGATAGACGTCCGAACCGCGAGATGGATCACACCGTCACCCCACGTGCACGAGGTGTGATCACGACAGTGAGGAGCCGCAGACCGTGCTGAAAGAAGCTGAGGCCTGGCTGGCCACCCGCTCCTGGTCCGTGACCGACCGCCCGCTGCACCGCGTCCTGGCCGCGAAACGTGCCTCGGGCCAGACGGTCTCCGTGGTGCTGCCCGCCCTGAACGAGCAGGAGACGGTCGGCGACATCGTCGCGGTCATCCGCCACGACCTGATGCGGCAGGTCCCGCTGGTGGACGAGATCGTCGTCGTCGACTCGGGCTCCACCGACCGTACGTCCGAGGTCGCCGCGGCGGCCGGGGCACGGGTCGTGCACCGGGACGACATCCTGCCCCGGATACCGGCCGTGCCCGGCAAGGGCGAGGTGCTGTGGCGGTCGCTGCTCGTCACGACCGGGGACATCGTCTGTTTCATCGACGCCGACCTCAAGGAGTTCTCCTCCGACTTCGTCTCCGGGATCGTGGGCCCGCTGCTCACCGACCCCGGCGTGGACCTCGTCAAGGCCATGTACGACCGCCCGCTCGGCACCGAGTTGCATTCGCTCGCCTCCGGCAAGACCGCGGGCCAGGGCGGCCGGGTCACCGAACTCATGGCCCGCCCGCTGCTCAACATGCACTGGCCGCAGCTGGCCGGCTTCGTGCAGCCGCTCGGCGGCGAGTACGCGGCCCGCCGCAGCCTGCTGGAGCAGCTCCCGTTCCCCGTCGGCTACGGCGTGGAGCTGGGCATGCTGGTCGACGCCCTGCACCTGGTGGGCCTGGACGCCCTCGCCCAGGTCGACGTCGGCGTGCGCAAGCACCGCCACCAGGACGGGCAGGCGCTCGGACGGATGGCGGCGGCGATCTACCGCACCGCGCAGCTCCGGCTGGCCCGCGGGCACATGATCCGCCCCGCGCTGACCCAGTTCGAGCGGAGCGCGGACGGCTTCGAGCCGCGCACCTACTCCGTGGACACCGAGGAACGTCCGCCGATGGCGGAGATCGCGGAGTACGCGGAACGCAAGGTCGCCTAGACGGCCGGGACCGCCTGGGCGGCTGGGCCGCTGGGCCGCTGGGCCGCTGGGCCGCCGTATACAGCGGACCGGGGTCCCGTCATCCGGCCCGCCCGCCATCTGGCTGGATAGGCCCGCCCACGGACCGTAACCGTACGTTTGAGCGTTTCCGGACCGGGCTAGGTTGTGGCGTATGGCTTCCACGCGTGGTGCTGCTGCTGAGGGTGCTCAGGTGCTGGTCGCGTCCAACCGCGGCCCGGTCTCCTACCAGGTGCGCGAGGACGGTTCGCTGCACGCCAAGCGGGGCGGCGGCGGACTGGTCTCGGGCCTTTCGGCGATCGGGCCGGACGCGGGCGCCCTGTGGGTGTGTTCGGCGCTGACCGACGGCGACCGCGAGGCGGTGCGGCGCGGGATCGGCGAGGACGGCGTCCGCATGCTGGCCGTCCCGGCCGACGTGCACGCCGACGCGTACAACGGCATCGCCAACTCCGTGCTCTGGTTCATCCACCACCTGCTGTACCAGACCCCGCTGGAGCCGGTCTTCGACGCGGAGTTCCGGCGCCAGTGGGCGTCGTACGAGACGTACAACCGCGCGTTCGCGCAGGCGCTGGCCGAGGAGGCCGCGGAGGGTGCGGCGGTCCTCGTGCAGGACTACCACCTGTGTCTGGTCCCCGGCATGCTCCGCGAGCTGCGTCCCGACCTGCGCATCAGCCACTTCTCGCACACGCCGTGGGCGCCGGTGGACTACTTCGCGCTGCTCCCGACCGACATCCGCGCGCAACTGCTGCGCGGCATGCTCGGCGCGGACCGGCTCGGCTTCCTGACCAGGCGCTGGGCGGACGCGTTCACCGCCTGCTGCGCGGAGTTCGTGGGAGGCCTGGGCGGCACGGAGACCGGCGTCCACGGCCTCGGCGCCGACGCCGACTTCCTGCGCGCCCGCTCCCACGAGACCGACGTCGAGGAGCGCATCGTCGCCCTCCGCGAGGAGATCGGCGAGGGCCGCAAGGCCATCGTGCGCGTCGACCGCACCGAGCTGTCGAAGAACATCGTGCGCGGTCTGCTCGCCTACGAGCAGCTCCTCGACGACCGCCCCGAGTGGCGCGAACGGGTCGTGCACGTGGCGTTCGCCTATCCCTCCCGCCAGGATCTCGCCGTCTACCGCGACTACACGGCCGAGGTGCAGCGGGTCGCGCACGAGATCAACGAGCGGTACGGCACCCCTGGCTGGACCCCGGTCGTCCTGCACGTCAAGGACGACTTCGCCCGCTCCCTGGCCGCGTACCGCCTCGCCGACGTGGCCCTGGTCAACCCCGTCCGGGACGGCATGAACCTGGTCGCCAAGGAGGTCCCGATCGTCTCCGACCAGGGCTGCGCGCTGGTCCTGTCACGGGAGGCCGGGGCGTACTGGGAGCTGGGCGAGGACGCCATCGTGGTGAACCCGTACGACGTCCTGGAGACCGCCCGCGCCCTCCACGAGGCGCTGACCATGGCCCCGGAGGAGCGGGGGGAGCGCGCCAAGAGGCTGACGGAGGCCGCGACCGCACTGCCTCCGGCCCGATGGTTCCTCGAGCAGCTGCAGGCGCTCCAGTCCCTTCAGCGCACCTGACCAAAGAGCGCCCGCAAGCCCCACGCCCCCGAAGCCCTCAGCCCAGCCTGCCGACCCGACAACACCCGCAGCAGCCCCGCGCCCCGGCCGAACCGCCGACGCCACTCACGGACATCCAGGCCCGCGGCCACAGCCGGCCGAAGAGCGCCCGCGGCATCCCAGACGACGTCGGGGGGACTGTCAGCGACCTACGCAGGCCCCAACCCCTCACAGCCCGGCCGTCCACGAGAACGCCCCCATCAGCCCCGCGACGTCGACGGCAGCCGTCAGCGACTGCCCACGCCTTCCATCCCCTCGACCCAGCCGACCCGACAACACCCGCAGCAGCCCCGCGCCCCGGCCGAACCGCCGACGCCACTCACGGACATCCAGGCCCGCGGCCACAGCCGGCCGAAG
>NZ_JARGEF010000176.1:0-17961 GCF_033794725.1 Streptomyces sp. ID05-39B
GAGGGTGACGGGGAGGCTGTCGCTCTCTGCGGGGCGCGCGGCGCTCTTTGCGGGGTGGGTGCCCTCAGACATTCCCGCGCCGCCGGGCCTGCCACACCGCCGCCGCTGCCACGGCGGCGATCAGGGCACCGCCCGCGTACACGCCCACCGACGGTCCGCCGCTCTCGTCGGCGGAGGACGCCGAGGGCTTCGACGCGGGCTGGTCCGTTTCCCTTTCCTTGTCGGTCGTCGTCACCTGGTCCCCGCAGCCCGACTCCGGGTAGCCCGCGATCGCGCACAGCAGCGCGTTCGGGTCGTAACGCAGCGGCTTGGCGGTGGCGGCGAGGGCCTCCGCCGTGCTCGCGTCGTGGCGGACGCGGACGCAGGCCGTGCGCGCGGGCGGCGGGGTCTCGCCGGAGGGCGCGTCCGCCGGGGTGCCGAAGTCGACGACCAGGGCGACCCGCTTCATGCCGTCCCGCGCCGGGGTCCGCGCGCAGATCGCCTCGAACGAGGCCGCGCCGCGTGGCCGTGACGTGTCCTGCGAGTCCTGGCTGACCGCGAACCGGAAGCCCTGGACGGCGCCGTCGGCGGGGCGGGCCGTGGAGGGGCCCTCGGTGGCGTAGACCCAGCGGTCGCCGTCGCGGTCCCAGAACGACCAGTAGCGGTATCCGGCGGCCTGGGCCGGGCCGGTGCCGGCCGCCAGAGCCAGGAACACCGCGGCGACGAGCAGGGCGGCGAGGCGGCCTATCACTGCTGCCGCTTCCTGCGGCCGCTGATCAGGAAGCCGATCCCGATACCCGCGACGAGGAAGACGCCGACGGTCCACCAGACGCCGAAGCCGTCGTCGGAGTCCTCGGTGCCGTCCTTCTCGTCGGAGTCGTCACGCTGGAGGCCACCGGTCGCCTTGCCGGTCTGCTGCGGCGTCGGGCCCGTCGAGTTGAGGGCGGCGACCAGGTCCGTGCCGCCGAACGCGCGCGGGTCCGTACCCGTCGCGTGGGCGGCGAAGACCAGCTGGGCGTAGGCGGCGGGGCCGCTCTGCTTCGCCCAGGCTGCGGCGTTCCGCTGGAGCCAGGCGAGGGGCTTCCGGGCCTGCTCGGCGCCGCCCTGTGCGGCGAGCGCGACCACGGCGTCGGCGGTGTTGCCGTAGTCCGGCTGGTTCTCGGCGCCGGGCAGCACGGAGGTCAGGTACCCGTCCTTGGCGACGGACTTCGCCAGGTAGGCGGCGCCGTTCGCGGCGGCCTGCGGCGAGCCCGGATAGCCGGCGTCGGCGCAGGCGGCGGCGTCCGCCTTCCTCGCGGCTCCGGCCGCGAGGCCCTTGCCGAGCGCCCCGAGGACGCCCGCCGCCGTGGCGTCCGCGTTCGCCGACAGCTTGCCCTGCTTGTCGGGCTGGTAGGCGAAGGCGCCGCCCGCGGCACAGGGCAGCGCCAGCCCGACCAGGGCGTCGTACGGCGACCTCCCGCCCTTCACGACCTCCGCCGGCTTCGCCCCGGCCGCCGCCAGCGCGCCCACGACGACGGACGTCGAGTTGGTGTCGCTGGCACCGCCGGGGGCGTACCCCCAGCCACCGTCCGCGTTCTGTACGGACTTCAGCCAGCCGACGGCCTTGTCCACCGCGGCCTCGTGCCCGCCGAGGGCCGCGAGGGCCTGGACGGCGGCGGCCGTGCTGTTGCTGTCGACCATCAGCTTGGCGTCGCAGGCCTTGGCCGGGTCGGCGCGGAACGCGGCGAAGGAGCCGTTCGCGCACTGCTGGCCGGTCAGCCAGTCCACGGCCTTCCCCGCCGGCTTCACCCCGGCCGTGTCCTGGGCGAGCAGCGCGAGCGACTGGCGCCAGACGCCGTCGTACGTCGGGTCGGCGCTGCCGTACAGGCCGGACGGGATCGCCACGGACGGAGTCGGCGACGGGGACGCGGCCACGGCGGGCGTGGCGGCGCCGATCACTGCGGTGGCGGCCAGGACCGCGGCGCTGCGACGGACGTTCATGATCGGCGGGTGCCTCTCCCTGTCAGGGAGCCGGGCAGCACGGGACATCCCGGCGGCTCGGCTCCGCATACCTCGACGGTGCCGTACGGCGGCGGCGCCGACGCACGTGAGCCGGTCACGTCCGTCCGGGGCAGTCCGGCTGGCAATGGTGGTGTCCACTGCTCACGGTTGCGGGTCAGCGCCGGAATTGCACCGGCTTTCCCCCGTACGGGTGTGATGACGACCGGGCCACTGTACTCGGCCGTAGGAATGGCCCTGAGGGCAGCCCGTGAGCGGGGGTACGTGCGGCCCGTGGGAACGACGGGGAGCGCGCCGCTCGACCCGGGCGGACGGTGCCGATACGTCCGGTGAAGTGCGCGCCGCGTCTGCCGCCGTGCCTACACGGCCACGTACGTGACCGGCTCGCTCCCCGTCACCGCCTCCGCGTGCCCCAGTTTCACCAGGCGCCGCAGGTGGGCCTCGGCCTCCGAGACGGCGATGTTCCGGGAGCCGTACGGGATCTGCTCCCAGGGGCGGTTCCACTCCATGCGCTCGGCGAGCTGCCAGGGGGTGAGCGGCTCGGCCAGCAACTCCCTCAGGCCGGCGAGGCGGTCCTCGTGGTGGGCGAGCAGGTCCCGTACCCGGGACGAGGCGTCGGTGAAGGCGTACTGGTGGGCGGGGAGGATCTCGGCGACGGCGAGGCGGCCGACGCGTTCGAGGGAGGCCAGGTAGTCGCCGAGGGGGTCGGTGACCGTGGCGTCGTCGGGGTCCTCGTACAGGCCGATGTGCGGGGTGATCTCCGGCAGCAGATGGTCGCCGGAGAACAGCCGTCCGTGGCCCGGCAGTCGGTCCGGGTGGTCCTCCTCCAGGTGGAGGCAGACATGGCCGGGGGTGTGGCCCGGCGTCCAGATCGCGCGCAGGCGGCGGCCGGGCAGGTCGAGGAGTTCCCCCGGCTCGATCTCGCGGTCGGGAAGGGCGGGGGAGAGGCCCGGGAACGCGCGGCGCCGGGCGGTGCGCAGCGGGGCCACGTGCTCCTCGGGCGCACCGGCGGCCACCAGCTTGTCCGTCATGTACGTGTACCAGCGGGCGGGCCGGGTCGCGCGGGTCCGCCGGACGATCGCGCCGTCCGCCGCGTGCATCGCGATCCACGCGCCGCTGGCCTCGCGCACCGCGCCCGACAGGCCGTGGTGGTCGGGGTGGTGGTGGGTGACGACGATGCCGTACAGCTCGGTGACGGAGGTGCCGCAGGCGGTGAGCCCGGCGGTCAGGGCGTCCCAGGAGGCGGGGTCGTCCCAGCCGGTGTCGACGAGGACCGGCCCGCGGTCGGTGTCGACGACGTACACCAGGGTGTGCCCGAGGGGGTTGTCCGGGATGGGCACGCGCAGCGAGCACACGCCTCCGCCGTGGTCGTACGTCGTCGGGGGCACGGGGCCCTCGTCCAGGCTGCTCGTCATGCGCCCTCCGTCCCACGGCCATTGCCCACTATAACGAGAACTGGTATCAGTTTCTGAAACACCGTCAGAAACTTCGTCTCAGACACGTCGGCGGAGACTCAGAGACGCCGGCGCCCTCGGGAGGCAGTCGCCATGGCCGAGCTAGTGGAACACGGACAGCTGTTCATCGGCGGGGAGTTGACCGACCCCCTCGGCAAGGACGTCATCGAGGTCGTCTCGCCGCACACCGAGGAGGTCATCGGGCGCGTACCGCACGCCTCGCCCGCCGACGTGGACCGGGCGGTCGCGGCGGCGCGGCGGGCCTTCGACGAGGGGCCGTGGCCCCGGCTGCCGCTGGCGGAGCGGATCGCGGTCGTCACCCGCATCAAGGACGGGATCGCCGCCCGGTACGAGGAGATCGCCCGGGTGATCTCCTCCGAGAACGGCTCCCCGTATTCCTGGAGCGTCCTCGCGCAGGCGCTCGGCGCGATGATGGTGTGGGACGCGGCGATCACCGTCGCGCGCGGCTTCCCCGTCGAGGAGCGGCGCGACGGCGTCCTCGGGAAGATCCTGGTGCGGCGCGAACCGGTCGGGGTCGTGGCCGCGGTCGCCCCCTGGAACGTCCCGCAGTTCGTGGCCGCCGCCAAGCTCGCGCCCGCGCTGCTCACCGGCTGCACGGTGGTGCTCAAGCCGTCGCCCGAATCACCTCTGGACGCCTACCTGTTGGCGGAGATCACCCGGGAGGCGGGACTGCCCGAAGGGGTCCTGTCGATCCTTCCCGCGGACCGGGAGGTGAGCGAGTACCTGGTCGGGCATCCCGGCGTCGACAAGGTCTCCTTCACCGGATCGGTGGCGGCCGGCAAGCGCGTGATGGAGGTCGCCGCCCGCCATCTCACCCGCGTCACCCTGGAGTTGGGCGGCAAGTCGGCGGCGCTCGTCCTGCCGGACGCGGACATCGAGACGACCGTCCCCCAGGTCGTCTCGGCGGCCTGGATGAACAACGGCCAGGCCTGCGTCGCCCAGACGCGCATCCTGCTGCCGCGCTCCCGCTACGACGAGTTCGCGGACGCCTTCACGGCGGCGGCCGGCGCACTGGTCGTCGGCGACCCGCTGGACCCCGCGACCCAGGTCGGCCCGCTGGTCGCCAGGCGTCAGCAGCAGCGCAATCTCGACTACATCCGCATCGGCCAGGAGGAGGGCGCGAAGATCCTCACGGGCGGCGGCCGGCCGCCCGGCCTGGACCGCGGCTGGTATGTCGAGCCGACCCTCTTCGGAGACGTCGACAACTCCATGCGGATCGCCCGCGAGGAGATCTTCGGCCCGGTGATCTGCCTCCTGCCCTACGGCGACGAGGCCGAGGCCGTGAAGATCGCCAACGACTCCGACTACGGCCTGAGCGGCAGTGTGTGGACCGCGGACGTCGGGCACGGCATCGAGGTGGCCCGCCAGGTCCGCACCGGGACGTACTCCGTGAACACCTTCAGCCTCGACATGCTCGGCCCGTTCGGCGGTTACAAGAACAGCGGCCTGGGCCGGGAGTTCGGCCCCGAAGGGTACGGCGAGTACCTGGAGCACAAGATGATCCACCTGCCGGCCGGCTGGGAGGGCTGAGCGGATGGGCGTACCCGGGACGGGAGACCGCTGGCACGTCGAGGTCGACCGCTCCCTGTGCATCGGCTCCGCCCAGTGCCTGCACCACGCCCCCGACCGCTTCCACCTCGACCGCGCCCGCCAGTCCCACCCGAGCGCCCCCGACACGGGCGCCGACGAACGCGTCCTGGCGGCCGCGGAGAGCTGCCCGGTCGAGGCGATCGTGATCACCCTGGCGGAGAACGGGGAGGCGGTGTTCCCGCCGGAGGAGTAGAGCCGGCGGCCGCCCTACCGGGGCGGGGGCGGCTGCGTCACGTCGATCAGCCGGCAGACCGTTTCGATGTCGATGCGGACCTGGGCGATGGAGGCCCGGCCCGAGAGCCAGGTGATGAGGGCCGAGTGCCAGGTGTGTTCGATGACGCGGACCGCGGAGAGCTGTTCCGCAGTGGGATCCGCCAGGCCCATCGCGTCCAGGATGATCGCGGTGGTCTGGCGGGACACCTGGTCGACCTCGGGGGAGACGCTGCGGTCGGCGAAGGTGAGGGCGCGGACCATCGCGTCGGCCAGGTGCGGCTCGCGCTGGAGGGCCCGGAAGGCGCGCATCAGGGTCTCCGCGACCCGCTCGGCCGGGGTGTCGCCCGCCGGGGGCTTCTTCCTCAGCGTGCCGTGCATCCGCTCCAACTGGTCCTGCATCGTGGCGACCAGCAGATGCACCTTGGACGGGAAGTAGCGGTAGAGCGTGCCGAGGGCCACCTGCGAGGACTCGGCGACCTCCCGCATCTGCACCGCGTCGAACCCGCCCCGGCTCGCCAGCCGGGCGCTCGCGTGCAGGATGCGGCGGCGACGGGCCTCCTGCCGCTCGGTGAGGGGAGCGGCGGAGGGGCGCTGGATGCTGGTATCCACCTTGTCCCCCTTGGCGTGCGCGGGCATGGGTCCCGTTCCGTGACGGTCGGTGAGGCCTTGTGATCACTCAGCGGAACAGGGCGCCGGGTCGTGGCGTGAATCACCTGATCCACGGCTCACAGCGTCCTTACCTGCCGGTAGATTCAGAGCCTCCCGGACGATCAAGTCTGAAACTTGTTCTAGATTAGCGTCCCGTCGTAGTCTCGCGGGACAGTGCAGGCAGAAGGGGGCCCGGAGTGACCGCTGAGGCCAGTCAGGCGGGGTCCCAGGACCTCGCCGCGGACGGCGGGCGACCGCTCGACATCGCGCTCCTCACCTACAAGGGAAACCCGTTCTGCGGCGGCCAGGGCGTCTACGTCCGCCACCTCTCGCGTGAACTCGCCCGCCTCGGCCACCGCGTCGAGGTCATCGGCTCCCAGCCGTACCCGGTCCTCGACGGGGGCCACGACGGCCGGCTGTCCCTCACCGAGCTGCCCAGTCTCGACCTCTACCGTCAGCCGGACCCCTTCCGCACCCCGGGACGCGGCGAGTACCGCGACTGGATCGACGCCCTCGAAGTGGCGACGATGTGGACCGGCGGCTTTCCCGAGCCGCTGACCTTCTCGCTGCGGGCCCGCCGCCATCTGCGCGCCCGCCGTGGCGAGTTCGACGTCGTGCACGACAACCAGACCCTCGGCTACGGCCTGCTGGGTGATGTCGGCGCCCCGCTGGTCACCACCATCCACCACCCCATCACCGTCGACCGGCAGTTGGAGCTGGACGCCGCCGAGGGACGCAAGCGGCGTGCCTCGGTGCGCCGCTGGTACGCCTTCACCCGTATGCAGAAGCGCGTCGCCCGCCGGCTGCCGTCCGTGCTCACCGTCTCCGGCACCTCCCGCCAGGAGATCGTCGAGCACCTCGGGGTCCGTGACGAGCGCATCCACGTCGTCCACATCGGCGCCGACACCGACCTGTTCGCGCCCGACTCGTCCGTGTCCGTCGTGCCGGGCCGCATCGTCACGACGTCCAGCGCGGACGTGCCCCTCAAGGGCCTGGTCTTCCTCGTCGAGGCGCTGGCCAAGGTCCGTACCGAACAGCCGAACGCCCATCTCGTCGTCGTCGGCAAGCGCCCGCAGGAGGGCCCCGTCGCCGCCGCCGTCGAACGCTACGGCCTCGAAGGCGCCATCGAGTTCGTCAAGGGCATCTCCGACGCCGAACTCGTCGACCTGGTCCGCTCGGCGGAGGTCGCCTGCGTGCCCTCCCTCTACGAAGGCTTCTCGCTGCCGGCCGCCGAGGCCATGGCGACCGGCACCCCACTCGTCGCCACCACCGGCGGCGCCACCCCCGAGGTCGCCGGACGCGACGGCGAGACCTGCCTGGCCGTACCGCCGGGCGACGCGGGAGCGCTGGCCACCGCGCTGAGCCGGCTGCTCGCCGACCCCGCACTGCGGGCCCGGATGGGCGCGGCCGGACGCGAGCGGGTGCTGGAGCGGTTCACCTGGGCGCGCGCCGCCGAGGGCACCGTCGAGCGGTACCGCGAGGCCGTCGAGCGGGGCGGAGACCGACGCGGCCCCCGCCCCTTCGGAGCGCTGCCGGCTCTTCCCGCCCCGGCCTCCTCCCCAGATGCTGTCCCAGACGTTGACGTCGAATCCGATCGCGAAAGCAGGGCCACGTGCTGACCGTCGACTTCTCCCGGTTCCCGCTCGCCCCGGGCGACCGTGTCCTGGACCTCGGCTGCGGGGCGGGACGCCACGCCTTCGAGTGCTACCGGCGCGGCGCCCAGGTCGTGGCGCTGGACCAGAACGCCGAGGAGATCCGCGAGGTCGCCAAGTGGTTCGCCGCCATGAAGGAGGCCGGCGAGGCCCCCGAGGGCGCGACCGCCACCGCGATGGAGGGCGACGCCCTCGCGCTGCCCTTTCCCGACGAGTCCTTCGACGTCGTCATCATCTCCGAGGTGATGGAGCACATCCCCGACGACAAGGGCGTACTCGCCGAGATGGTACGGGTGTTGAAGCCCGGCGGACGCATCGCCATCACCGTGCCGCGCTACGGCCCCGAGAAGGTCTGCTGGACCCTGTCCGACGCCTACCACGAGGTCGAGGGCGGCCACATCCGCATCTACAAGGCGGACGAACTCCTCGGCAAGATCCGCGAGGCGGGCCTCAGGCCGTACGGCAGCCATCACGCCCACGCGCTGCACTCGCCGTACTGGTGGCTCAAGTGCGCGTTCGGGGTCGACAACGACCAGGCGCTGCCGGTGCGGGCGTACCACAAGCTGCTGGTCTGGGACATCATGAAGAAGCCCCTGGCGACCCGGGTCGCCGAACAGGCGCTGAACCCGCTGATCGGCAAGAGCTTCGTGGCGTACGCGACCAAGCCCCACCTGCCCCGAGTGGACGCCAAGTGACGACTCCCCGGACAGAACACCTCGTCCTGGCCGGGGTCCTCACCGCCGAGCAGGCCGCCGGGACCGTCCGCGGCATCCTCGCCGAACAACGCGAGGACGGGGCGATCCCGTGGTTCCGCGGGCACCACCTCGACCCGTGGGACCACACCGAGGCCGCGATGGCGCTGGACGCGGCGGGCGAGCACGAGGCCGCCGAGCGGGCCTACGAGTGGCTCGCCCGGAACCAGCACGAGGACGGCTCCTGGTACGCGGCCTACGCCGACGGCGACTTCGCCGACGTCACCGACCGTGGCCGCGAGACCAACTTCGTCGCCTACGTCGCCGTCGGTGTCTGGCATCACTACCTGTCCACCGGCGACGACACCTTCCTGGACCGCATGTGGCCGGTCGTCCACGCGGCCGTCGAGTACGTGCTGCGGCTCCAGCAGAGCGGCGGACAGATCGGCTGGCGCCGCGACGACGACGGCACGCCCACCACGGACGCCCTGCTGACCGGATCCTCGTCGATCCACCACGCGCTGCGCTGCGCCCTGGCCATCGCCGAACAGCGCGAAGAACCCCAGCCGGACTGGGAGTTGGCGGCGGGCGCGCTGCGGCACGCCATCCGGCGGCACCCGGAGCGCTTCCTGGACAAGGCCCGCTACTCGATGGACTGGTACTACCCGGTCCTGGGCGGCGCGCTCACCGGCGTCGAGGCCAAGGCCCGCATCGAGGAGATGTGGGAGCGGTTCGTCGTGCCGGGGCTCGGCGTGCGCTGCGTGGTGCCCAACCCGTGGGTGACCGGCGGGGAGTCGGCCGAACTGGCCCTGGCGCTCTGGGTGATCGGCGAGTCCGACCGGGCGCTGGAGATCCTCCAGTGGATCCAGCGGCTGCGCGACCCGGAGTCGGGCCTGTACTGGACGGGGTACGTCTTCGACGACGCGGCGATCTGGCCGCAGGAGCTGACGACGTGGACCGCCGGGTCGCTGCTGCTCGCGGTCGCGGCCCTGGGCGGCCACGACGCCACCTGCGCGGTGTTCTCCGGCGACCGTCTGCCGACGGGGCTGGATCCCGACTGCTGCGACTGAGAGGGTCGACCGAGGGGCGTTGGGGAGGTCTTCGAGGGGCCAGTGGCGTCAGTGGCGGACCCGGTTGGCGATCGCGTGGCCGATGAACAGGTACACGATCGCCGCCAGGCCGTAGCCCGCCACGACCCGCGCCCACGCCTCGTCGAACGTGAACAGGTCGTGCGACCAGCCCGCCAGCCAGCGGGCCACCTCGTGCACGAACTGCACGAACTCGTTGCCCCGGTTGGCGTCCAGCAGATACATGACGATCCAGAGGCCCAGGATGAAGGCCATCACGTCGGCGACGACGGCGATGATCCTGCCGGCCGAATGCGCACCGTTCTCATATCGAGGGGACATACAGTGCGCCTTGCCGCCCGTGACGGAATGAAACACGACCGGTTCCCGACCTCTCCCGTCCCCCGCGCGGTGGCCTACCTTCCCGCGCCGCCTAGGAGTTGAGTTCGGCCAGGACGCGCAGGGTGTGCGGGTCCGGGGTCAGGACCAGCAGGTCCGTCACCGGGCCCGCGCGCCACCGCTCCAGCCGCTCGGCTATGCGCCCGCGCGGGCCCACCAGGGAGATCTCGTCGGCGAACGCGTCCGGGACGGCCAGTACGGCCTCCTCCCGGCGCCCGGCCAGGAACAGCTCCTGGATCCGCCGGGCCTCCTCCTCGTACCCCATGCGGGCCATCAGATCGGCGTGGAAGTTGCGCCGGGCGTGCCCCATCCCGCCGATGTAGAAGCCCAGCATCGCCTTGACCGGCAACAGCCCCTCCGCGACGTCGTCGCACACCCGCACCCGCGCCATCGGCGCCACCCGGAACCCCGCAGGCAGCTCCGCCACCGCCGGCCCGTACGCGTCCGGCCGGTCCGGCGACCAGTACAGCGGCAGCCAGCCGTCGGCGATCCGGGCCGTCTGCGCCACGTTCCTCGGCCCCTCCGCGCCCAGCAGCACGGGCAGGCCTGCGCGCAGCGGATGCGTGATCGGCTTCAGCGGCTTGCCGAGCCCGGTCCCGTCCGGACCCCGGTAGGGATGCGGGTGGAAACGCCCGTCCAGCTCGACGGGCCCCTCCCGCCGCAGCACCTGCCGTACGACGTCGACGTACTCGCGGGTCGCCGTCAGCGGCGAGGCCGGGAACGGGCGCCCGTACCAGCCCTCGACGACCTGCGGCCCGGACAGGCCGAGGCCCAGCGTCATCCGCCCGCCGGAGAGATGGTCCAGGGTGAGCGCGTGCATCGCCGTCGTGGTCGGTGAACGGGCCGCCATCTGCGCAACCGCCGTACCCAGCCCGATCGTCGAGGTGTGGGCGGCGATCCAGGTGAGCGGGGTGAAGGCGTCCGACCCCCAGGACTCGGCCGTCCACACCGAGTCGTACCCGAGCCGCTCCGCCTCCCGCGCCAGCTCCACATGCGCGGGGGAGGGGCCGCGTCCCCAGTAGCCGAGCGCGAGACCGAGCCGCATGCCTGCCTCCTGACGGTATGTCAGCTGTCCTGGCGGTAGGCGACTGTACGACAACGGCCCCCCGCCCGGAAGGGCGAGGGGCCGCGAGACGCGGGCCCGGCTGCGGAGCTGAGCCTCAGCCGCGCTGGATGCCGGAGGTGTCGCGCAGTACACCGCGACGGCCGTCCTGGGTCTGGGCCACCAGGCCCTGGGCGCCCTGCTCGACGGCCAGGTACCAGGTGCCCGGAGCCAGTTCGGCGATCGGCATGGGTGCGCCGTCCTCCGCGTACAGCGGACGCGGCACCGGCACGGCGAACCAGAACGGCGAGAAGTCGGCGGCCGGCGGCTGCTGCGCCGGAGCGGCGGGCTGCCCGGCCGCGAACGCCGGCTGGCCCGGCTGCTGACCCTGCGGCTGCGGCGGACCACCGAACGCCGACGGCTGCTGCTGCTGCGCACCCGGGTAGCCGTAACCCGCGGGCGGCTGAGCGCCGTAGGGCAGCGGGGCCGGCGGCTTCGGGGCGGGAACCAGGGCGGCCTGGAGAGCCGGCACCAGGGGGGTGGCGACGGCCGCGGCGGCCAGCAGCAGCGAGGCGATGAGCGCCAGGATCAGGCCCGTACCGGCGTCGGGGCTGTTGGAGGAGTCGCCGACGTTGTCGTAACCGCCGGACGGGTCGAAGATGTTGCCGAGCGCGCTCCACGCGGCGAAGACCGCGAAGGCCACACCGAACTGGCCGAGGTCGAGTCCGGCGACCTTGGGCACCTGCGGCAGCCCCCGGCTGATGACCACGAGCGCGGCACCAATGATTCCGGCGAGCACGACACCGAAGAGCACCGGCCCGCTGCCCCAGAGGCTCGGCATGTCGTAGCTGTCGGGGATCCCGTCGATCGAGTAGAGATCGAAGAACGACGCGACGAACAGCAACACCGCTGCTCCGATCACCACGCCGTCGCCTCGAGTGAGAGAGCGGATATTCACTTCAGGTCCTTCGTCAGTCGTCTCGTCATCGATACACGCATCGGTAGAGGCGTCGCTGCCACTCTGTCGCCGTCAGGCCCGGGTGGGAAGCGCGGGGGTGGCCTCTCATCGTGGGGACGACACTATCGTCCGCACGATCAGACTGTCCCCGGGGATCAGCCCGCCGGTCACTACCCGCGCAGGAAACTCACGATTCCCTCAGAGATCCCCTGCGCCGCCTTCTGCCGCCAGGCGCCGCTGGTCAGCAGTGCCGCGTCCTTGCTATCGCGCATGTTGCCGCACTCGATGAACACCTTGGGAACCGTTGACAGATTGAGACCGCCCAGGTCCTCACGTGTGACGAGACCGGTACCGCCGCCGACGTAGTTGGAGGGCGAGGTGCCGGTGGACTCCGCGAAGTCGTCCGCGATCAGTTCGCCAAGTTCCCGCGAAGGCGCCACGATGGCGCGGGTGTCGGCGCCGCCCTCGTGCACCGCGCCCGGCAGGATCACATGGAAACCGCGCTGCCCGGAGGCCGCGCCGTCGGCATGGACGGAGACGACGGCGTCCGCCTGGGCCGAGTTGCCGATCCGGGCCCGCTCGTCGATGCAGGGGCCGTACGGCCGGTCGGCGTCCTGCGTCAGCTTCACCGTGGCACCCTGCCGCTCCAGCAGGGTGCGCAGCCGGTGCGCCACGTCCAGGGTGAACGCGGCCTCGGTGTAACCGGAGTTGGTGGCGGTGCCGGTGGTGTCGCACTCCTTCTTGTGGGTGCCGATGTCCACCTTGCTGTTGATCTCGGCCGTGTGCGCGAAGTTGGCGGGGTTGTGTCCCGGGTCGATGACGACGACCTTGCCCGCGAGGGACCCCACACCGCCGGGCGCGGACGCCGTCGGGGACTGCGAGGCCGAGGCGCCCGGCTTGTCGTCGGGGTCGCCGCCGGCCGACCGCGCGGTGCTGGAGGTCGCCCCCGCGGCCCGGCCGGGCCCGCCGTCGTCCGCCCCGCCCAGCGTCTCGAACGCCAGCCAGCCGAGCAGCGCGCCCGGCACGAGCGCGGCGAGCACCACGGTGAGCGTGCGCCGCAGCGCGGAGCGGCGGGGACGCGGGGGATCGAAGTCAGGACCTACGTAGGACACGCCTGCCACCCTAACCGGACGTCTCCGGCGGGACGGGGAGGGCGACGGGGGCGGTACGGCGGCGCCGAGTCGCCGTACGGCCCAGCGGTACGGCGGCGCCGAGCCGCCGTGCGGCCCTCGCGAGCGGCAGCGGCGGCCGGGCGCCCGGTGTCCCAAGAGAAGGTCAAGATTTCGTTAGTATGCCAAAGCATCGGAATAGTTGCTCATGCATACGGGGTTCACTCTGCACGTATCCGCCGACGTGCCCCGCTCTGCATCCCGCACCGCTCGCCCGTTCGCACCGCTCCTCTCAGGCCTGGAGGCCTCGCTCCATGACGCACACGCCGACCGATCAGCCCGGACGCCGGGCGGGCGGTGCCCTCGTCCCCGTGCTCGCCTTCGCGGGCATCGTGGTCGCGGTGATGCAGACACTGCTGGTCCCGGTCATCAAGGACCTGCCGCAACTGCTGGCCACCTCACCCGGCAACGCCACCTGGGTCCTCACCTCGACCCTGCTGTCCGGCGCCGTCGCCACCCCGATCATGGGCCGCCTCGGCGACCTGTACGGCAAGCGGCGCCTGCTGATCCTCAGCCTCGCCGTGATGGTCGTCGGCGCCCTCGTCAGCGCCGTCACCAGCGATCTGCTCATCATGATCGTCGGCCGCACCCTCCAGGGCTTCGCGATGGGCGCGATCCCGCTCGGCATCGGCCTGATGCGCGACATGCTGCCCCGCGAGAAGCTCGGCTCGGCCATGGCCCTGATGAGCTCCTCCATCGGCGTCGGCGGCGGCCTCGCCCTGCCCGCCGCGGCCCTCGTCGCCCAGCACGCAGACTGGCACGCCCTCTACTACGGCGCCGCCGGCCTCGGCCTCCTCGCCATCGGCCTCACCCTGCTCGCCGTATCCGAGTCCCCGGCCCGCGCCGGCGGCTCCTTCGACCTGCCGGGCGCGATCGGCCTCTCCGCCGGCCTCGTCCTGCTCCTGCTGCCGATCACCAAGGGCAGCGACTGGGGCTGGTCCTCCGGCACCACGCTCGCCCTGTTCGCCGCCTCCGCCGTCGTGCTCGGCCTGTGGGGCGTGATGGAGCTGCGCGTCAAGGCCCCGCTGGTCGACCTGCGCACCAGCGCCCGCCCGGCGGTCCTCTTCACCAACCTCGCCTCGATCATGGTCGGCGTCTCCTTCTACGTCGTCTCCCTCGTCCTCCCCCAGCTCCTCCAGCTGCCCACGAGCACCGGCTACGGCCTCGGCCAGTCCATGGTCACCGCCGGCCTCCTGGTGGCGCCGCTCGGCCTCACGATGATGGTCACCGCACCGGTCTACGCCCGCCTCTCCGCCACGTACGGCCCCAAGTTCACCCTGATCCTCGGCCTGCTGATCATCGCGATCGGCTACGGCGCCGGCCTCGGCCTCATGACCGCCGCCTGGCAGAGCCTCGTCATCGCCGTCGTCCTGGGCGCGGGCATCGGCCTCGCCTACTCCTCGCTCCCCGCGCTGATCGTCGGCGCCGTCCCGGCCTCGGAGACGGGCGCGGCCAACGGCCTCAACACCCTGATGCGGTCCATCGGTACGTCGGTCTCCAGCGCCGTCATCGGCATGGTGCTGGCCAACACCGCGAACGACGTGGGCGGCGTCGCCGTCCCCACCATGCACGGCTTCCGGGTCTCCTTCCTGATCGCCACCGGCGCCGTCGCCGTAGGCCTGCTGTTCGCCCTGTTCCTGCCCCGCCGCACCCCCGCGGCGATGCCGCAGCTGCGCGCCAGCAGCGAGGAGGACGCCAACCTCGCCCGTGCCGAAGAGGTCCTGCGGAGCTTCCGCGGCCGGGTCCTGGACGCCGGCGGCGCCCCGGTCGCCCACGCCAGGGTCACCCTCATCGACCGCCGCGGCCGCCAGGCCGGCGCCACCCTGTCCGAGGCGGACGGCAGCTACGCCGTCGCCGTCCCCGCCCAGGGCGCCTACGTCCTGGCCGCCAAGGCCAACGGCCACGGTCCCCTCGCCTCCGCCGCGACCCACGCGGGCGACGAGCGCCCCGTCGACCTGGACCTGGCCCTGCCCGGCGAGACGGTCACCGCCTGACCCGCGCGACCCCGCACCCCCCGTCGGTCGTCCGACGGGGGGCGCGGTGCATCATGGGCGGTCCCAGACGCACGTACCACCGGAAGGACCCCGCATGCCCGCGGCACCCGAGCCCGAGATCCTGGCCGCGTTCGAGGCCGCCAAGGGGTTCATGCCCTGCGACGAGGGACTCGCGCTGTACGCCGCCGCGGTCGAGGCCGCCGGTCTGGGGCTGCCCCTGCTGGAGGTCGGCACGTACTGCGGGCGCTCGACGATCCTGCTCGCCGACGCGGCCCGGCGGGCCGGGGTCACCGCGCTCACCCTCGACCACCACCGGGGCAGCGAGGAGCAGCAGCCGGGCTGGGACTACCACGACCCGGAGACCGTCGACCCCGAGATCGGTCTGATGGACACGCTGCCCGCCTTCCGCCGCACCCTGCACCGGGCCGGCCTGGAGGAGCATGTGGTGGCGCTCGTCGGCCGCTCCCCGCAGATCGCCGCCTTCTGGAACTCGCCCCTCGGCCTGGTCTTCGTCGACGGCGGCCACACCGACGAGCACGCCGGCTCCGACTACGAGGGCTGGGCCCCGCACGTCGCCGAGGGCGGCCTGCTCGTCATCCACGACGTCTTCCCGGAGCCGGCCGACGAGTTCACGGGCCAGGCCCCCTACCGCGTCTACCTCCGCGCCCTGAAGTCCGGCGCCTTCACGGAGATCTCCGGCACCGGCTCCCTGCGCGTCCTGCGCCGCACCGGAATCGGCTTCTAGCCGTCAGCCGTCAGCCCTGATGCTGGTGGCCCAGCACTGGCCTTTCGCCGCCCGGTGGCGCCTGTACACGGTCACCGCCGCCCCGACCGCCAGGGCACCCGCGCCGACGGCCGCCCAGGTCCCGGGCTCCCGCAGGGGCCGGTAGGGCAGTGCAGGGGAGGCCTCCAGCGGGATGACCGCGACATCGTTGCCGGGGGTGCGGTCGTAGGGGTTGTACGTGCGAATGGTGCCGCGTGCGCCGGGGACCCGCCGGTCGATGCGGACGTGGAAGTCGAGCGAGGTCGTGTCCCCCTCGTGCCGCGCCTCCAGGAACCGGTCGCCGCCGATCTCGCAGACGAACGACCCACCGGGCGTCTTTGGCCGCTCGCACGCCCACTTCCCGCCCCCGTCCTCGAACGTGTAAGGGATCGAGGTGACCGTGGTGCCCTGCGGCGGGACCACCTCGAAGCGACCCAGCGACTCGTCGCCGAGGATCCTCCCGGGCCCGAGGTCGCGCACCCCGAGCCGCACCTTCACCGTGTCCCCGACCCGGCCCCGTACGGTCGCGGTGACCGGGCTGTAGTCGGCCTGCACGGTGGTGGTGACGCCGAGGGTGCCGTCACCGGACTCGAAGCCCCGGCCGGCGGTGCCCACGAGGGTGAGAGGGGCGCCGGTACCACGGACGGTGTGACCGTCCGGCTTCCGCGGGGCCGACGACCACGTGTAGACCAGCGAGCCCGTCAGCTTCTGCGGCAGGGCCGTGTAGACCAGCGGGGCACTCGTGCGGTAGGCGGCGCCCGCCGCGGCCTTCGTCGGGAACACGCACCACGCGGAGGAGGGCAGCGGGCCCGGGTAGTAGCAGTTGCTGTGCCGGGTCGCCAGCGCCAGCCCCTCCACATCGACCTTGAGGGCGACGCCCTGGGCCGCCGGGAAACGGGAGTTGTTGGCGAAACCCGGTGTGACCGTCCCCGGCTCTCCCGTCCTCAGTCCGCTCACCCCGGGGTGCGCGCCGGGCCCGTGCAGCGCCGGTCCGCCGACGGTCATCCGGGTGGTGCCGGTGACGGAGGGCGCGTTGTCGGCGCTCGCGGTGTAGGTCACCGTGCCGCTCGCACCCGGCTCGACGCCGTTCACACCGTGCAGCGTGAAGGGCGCGTTGCTCTCACCGTCGCCGTTCTGCAGGTCGCCGTAGAGGCAGGTGAACACCGGTCCGCCGCCCGTGCAGTTGCCGTAGCCGCCCTTCACCGCACGGGCGACGCCCGCCAGGCCGGAGGCGTCCACGGCGACCCTGACACCACGAGCCGGCCCCCCATCGCCCGCCTCGACGGCGACCGGCACCACGAACTCGCTGTTGGAGGCGTCGGCGCCTTCCTCGGCGTTGTACATGACGAAGCTTGACGGTGCCTCCAGCCTCAAGGCGACCTCGCCGGAACCGACCGCCGCGACGGCCTCGGCGGACGCGAAAGCGAGCGCGAGGGCGGTCACGGTGGTGACGAGGGCGGCGGCGAGACTCACCGTCAGGGCAACCCCGGGTCTTCCTGTCCGTATGCGGCGAATCCGTGTGGGTCGGAACATGCGGGCACTATGCCAGCGGGCTCCGCGCCGCTCAGAGCCAGCCCTGCTGCCGTGCCTCCCGCATCGCCTCCGCACGGTTGCGGGTGCCGGTCTTGCCGATGGCCGCGGAGAGGTAGTTGCGGACCGTCGACTCCGACAGATGCAGCTTCGCGGCCACGTCGGCGACGGTCGCGCCGTCGGCGGACGCTCTGAGGACGTCACACTCACGGGTCGTCAGCGGGCTCGGCCCGGCACTGAGCGCGGCTGCCGCCAGCGCCGGATCGACCACCGTCTCCCCGGTCAGCACCCGGCGGATGGTGGCCGCCAGCTCCTCCACGGGACCGTCCTTCACCAGGAACCCGGCGGCACCTGCCTCCATGGCCCGCCGCAGATAGCCCGGCCGGCCGAAGGTGGTGAGGATCAGCACCCGGCAGTCGGGCGCCTGCTCGCGCAGCTCTGCGGCGGCGTCCAGGCCGCTGATGCCGGGCAGCTCGATGTCGAGGAGGGCGACATCAGGGCGGTACAGGAGGGCGGCGTCCACGATCGCGTCCCCGGTACCGACCTTCGCCACCACCTCGATGTCCGGCTCCAGCCCCAGCAGCAGGGCCAGCGCCCCGCGCATCATGCCCTGGTCCTCTGCGAGCAGAACCCTGATGGACTTGGCGGGCCGATGGTCACGGGGCATCTCGTTCACGGCCCCAGCGTAGGACCGGCGGGCCCGGACGGCACCGCCCCGGCGACCGGCTTCACCAGCGAGGAAGCCGAAGCTGCCCCGCCCGGGTACGGCCGCTGCGCGTCCCCGGGCCCACC
>NZ_JARGEF010000177.1:0-17857 GCF_033794725.1 Streptomyces sp. ID05-39B
CCCCCCGCCTGCCCCTATCGTGACCGGCATGCAGTCCTACACCATCGGCCAGGCCGCGCGCCTGCTCGGCGTGAGCCCCGACACCGCACGCCGCTGGGCGGACGCGGGCCGGGTGCCGACGCACCGCGACGACACCGGACGACGCCTCATCGACGGCAAGGACCTCGCCGCCTTCTCCGTCGAACTCGCCGGACCGGGCGGCGGCGAGGAGGGAGGCGCCTCCTACACCTCGGCCCGCAACGCGTTCCCCGGCATCGTCACCGCGATCAAGCTGGGCGACGTCGCCGCCCAGGTCGACATCCAGGCGGGCCCGCACCGCCTCGTCTCCCTCCTCACCCGCGAGGCCGTCGAGGAACTCGGCCTGGAGGTCGGCATGGAGGCCACGGCCCGCGTGAAGTCGACCAACGTCCACATCGACCGCGTCTGAGACGCGCCGCGGCCCCCGGCATGGCGGCGGGCACCGCACATGCATGCCTCCAGCCGCAATCGAAGCCGCTCATGCGAAGCCACAGAGGACTTACACCTCGCACCTGCGGCAGTATGATCGCGACAGGGTCCGTTCGAGGGACCCCGAGGATGCGACACCGAGGAGTGCACCGTGACGCCCCGAACCGCCCGCCGGGCCCGCATGCTGCACCGGACGGGCGCGGCAGTCGCCGCGCTGCTGGTACTGAGCGCCTGCTCCTCCTCCGACGACACCTCCTCCGGGTCCGGTTCCTCCGCGTCAGGTCCGGCGAAGGTGTCCGGCACGGTGACCGTCTTCGCGGCGGCCTCCCTCCAGGAGAGCTTCACGGCTCTGGGCGAGCGGTTCGAGAAGGCGCACCCCGGCACCGAGGTCGTCTTCAACTTCGGCGGCAGCGACACCCTCGCCGCGAGCATCACCAGCGGCGCCCCGGCCGACGTCTTCGCCGCCGCCAGCAGCAAGACCATGACGATCGTGACCGACGCGAAGGACAATGCCTCCGCCCCCGTCACCTTCGCCCGCAACCAGCCGGCGATCGCCACCCTGCCGGGCAACCCCGACCAGGTCACCTCCCTGAAGGACCTCACGAAGTCCGGCCTCAAGGTCGTCCTGTGCGACAGGACCGTGCCGTGCGGGGCAGCCGCACAGAAGGCCCTCGACGCGAGCGGCATCAAGCTCACCCCCGTCTCCTACGAGCAGGACGTCAAGAGCGCCCTGATCAAGGTGGAGCTGAAGGAGGCCGACGCCGCGGTGGTGTACAGGACCGATGTGCGCGCGGCGGGTGACAGGGTGGAGGGCGTGGACTTCCCCGAGTCGGCCGACGCCGTCAACGACTACCCCATCGCCCCGCTCAAGGACGCCCCGAACGCTGAGGCGGCCAAGGCCTTCGTCACCCTCGTGCGCTCCGCCGAGGGCCAGAAGGCACTGACCGAGGCGGGGTTCCTCACGCCGTGAAGCCCTCCGCCTCCGACACCCGCAAGGGCGGCCGGCGGCCGGGCCGGATCCGCACCGGCGTCCCCTTCGCCCTCCTGCTGCCCGCCCTCCTGGGTCTGGCCTTCCTCCTGCTGCCCCTGGTCGCCCTGCTGATCCGGGCGCCGTGGCACAGCCTCCCCGAGCAACTGACCAGCCCAGAGGTGTGGCAGGCCCTGCGGCTGTCCCTGATCTGCGCCACCTCGGCGACCGCGCTGAGCCTGGTCATCGGCGTGCCGCTGGCATGGCTGCTGGCCCGCACCGACTTCCCCGGCCGCGGTCTCGTCCGCGCGCTCGTGACGCTCCCGCTGGTCCTGCCCCCCGTCGTGGGCGGCGTGGCCCTGCTGCTCGCCCTCGGCCGAGGCGGCGTGGTCGGCCAGTGGCTGGACGCCTGGTTCGGCGTCACCCTGCCGTTCACCACGACCGGCGTCGTGCTCGCGGAGACGTTCGTGGCGATGCCGTTCCTCGTCATCAGCGTCGAGGGCACGCTGCGCGCCGCCGACCCCCGCTACGAGGAGGCGGCCACCACCCTGGGCGCCTCCCGTTTCACCGCGTTCCGCCGGGTCACCCTGCCGCTGATCGCGCCGGGCATCGCTGCGGGCGCCGTACTGGCCTGGGCGCGCGCCCTGGGCGAGTTCGGCGCGACGATCACCTTCGCGGGCAACTTCCCCGGCCGCACACAGACGATGCCGCTGGCCGTCTACCTGGCCCTGCAGAGCGACCCGGAGGCCGCCATCGCCCTGAGCCTGGTGCTGCTGGCCGTCTCCATCGCCGTACTGGCGGGCCTGCGCGACCGCTGGATGACCACGTCATGAGCGCCTCCGACAGCTTCCCGCCGGACACCGCCGAGGGCCTGGACGCCCACCTCGTCGTCGACCGTGACGCCTTCCGCCTCGACATCACGCTCGGCGCCGCCCCCGGCGACGTCGTCGCCCTGCTCGGCCCGAACGGCGCCGGCAAGACGACGGCCCTGCGCGCACTCGCCGGCCTGGTCCCGCTCACCGGCGGCCATCTCCGCCTGGACGGCGACGCGTTGGAGCGTACGCCGCCGGAGTCCCGCCCGGTCGGCGTGGTGTTCCAGGACTACCTGCTGTTCCCGCATCTGAGCGCCCTCGACAATGTGGCGTTCGGTCCGCGCTGCCAGGGCGCGAGCAAGGCCGCGGCACGCTCCCAGGCGGCAGGGTGGCTGGAGCGGATGGGGGTCGCCGAGCACGCCGGCGCCAAGCCCCGCCGGCTGTCCGGCGGCCAGGCCCAGCGGGTCGCACTGGCCCGCGCCCTCGCCACCCGCCCCCGGCTGCTCCTGCTCGACGAACCCCTCGCCGCCCTGGACGCCCGCACCCGCCTGGAGGTGCGCGCCCAACTCCGCCGCCACCTGGCCGAGTTCGAGGCGGTCGCCATCCTGGTCACGCACGACCCGCTCGACGCCATGGTCCTCGCGGACCGCCTCGTCGTCATCGAGCACGGCACGGTCGTGCAGGAGGGCACCCCGTCGGACATCGCACGGCACCCGCGCACGGACTACATCGCCCAGCTCGTCGGCCTGAACCTCTACCGCGGCCGGGCCGACGGCCACACCGTCCACCTCGACACGGGCCCCTCGCTCACCATCACCGAGATCCTCTCCGGGCCGGCCTTCGTCGCCTTCCCACCGAGCGCGGTCACCCTCCACCGCGACCGCCCCACCGGCTCCAGCGCCCGCAACCTGTGGCGCTGCGAGGTCGCGGGCCTGGAGACCCACGGCGACCAGATCCGCGCCGACCTCACCGGCGAACTCCCCCTGGCCGCCGACCTCACCACCATCGCCGCCGCCGAACTCGACCTGCGTCCCGGCGCCCCGGTGTGGGCGACGGTCAAGGCCGCCCAGACACACGCCTACCCGGCCTGACCGCCGCCGGGCACGCCGGAGGGCCCCCGCCCTGACCGGACGGGGACCCTCCATGACGTACGGCTGTCGGATCAGTCCTCGTACGCGTCCAGCGGCGGGCAGGAGCAGACCAGGTTCCGGTCGCCGTAGGCCTGGTCGATCCGGCGCACCGGCGGCCAGTACTTGTCGGCGGCGGACACCCCGGCCGGGAAGACGGCCTCCTCGCGCGTGTACGCGTGGTCCCACTCCCCGCCCAGCGCGGCCGCCGTGTGCGGGGCGTTCCGCAGCGGGTTGTCCTCGGCCGGCCACTCACCGGAGCCGGCCTTCTCGATCTCGCCGCGGATCGCGATCATCGCCTCGCAGAACCGGTCCAGCTCGGCCAGGTCCTCGGACTCGGTCGGCTCGATCATCAGCGTGCCGGCCACCGGGAACGACATCGTCGGCGCGTGGAAGCCGTAGTCGATGAGCCGCTTGGCCACATCGTCCACGCTGACGCCGGTCGACTTCGTCAGCGGGCGCAGGTCGATGATGCACTCGTGCGCGACCAGAGCGCCGGGGCCGGTGTAGAGCACCGGGTAGTGCGGTTCGAGCCGCTTGGCGACGTAGTTGGCGGACAGCACGGCCACCTGCGTGGCCCGCTTCAGCCCTTCCCCGCCCATGAGCCGCACATAGGCCCACGAGATCGGCAGGATCCCCGCGGAGCCCCACGGCCCCGCCGAGATCGGCCCCACGCCCGTAGCGGGCCCGGCCTCCGGCTGGAGCGGGTGGTTCGGCAGATACGGCGCCAGGTGCGACCGTACGGCCACCGGGCCGACGCCCGGACCGCCGCCGCCGTGCGGGATGCAGAAGGTCTTGTGCAGGTTCAGGTGCGAGACGTCGCCGCCGAAGTGCCCCGGCTTGGCGAGCCCGACGAGCGCGTTGAGGTTGGCCCCGTCGACGTACACCTGACCGCCGGCCTCGTGCACCTGGGCGCAGATGTCGGCGACATGCTCCTCGAACACCCCGTGCGTCGACGGGTAGGTGATCATCAGCACGGCCAGTTCGTCGCGGTGCTTCTCGATCTTCGCCCGCAGGTCCTCGACGTCGATCTCGCCGTCGTCGGCGGTCTTCACGACGACGACCTTCATCCCGGCCATCACGGCGCTCGCGGCGTTGGTGCCGTGCGCGGACGACGGGATCAGACACACGGTCCGCTGAGCGTCCCCGTTGGCCCGGTGGTATCCGCGTACGGCGAGCAGTCCGGCGAACTCGCCCTGCGACCCGGCGTTGGGCTGGAGGGACACCTTGTCGTACCCGGTGACCTCGGCGAGCCGCTCCTCCAGCTCATGGATGAGCGTGAGGTAGCCCTGCGCCTGCTCGGCGGGCGCGAAGGGGTGCAGCTGCCCGAACTCGGGCCAGGTGACCGGCTCCATCTCGGTGGTCGCGTTGAGCTTCATGGTGCAGGATCCCAGCGGGATCATGCCCCGGTCGAGCGCGTAGTCGCGGTCGGCCAGCCGACGCAGGTACCGCAGCATGGCGGTCTCGGAACGGTGCTGGTGGAAGACGGGGTGGGTGAGGATCTCGTCGCCTCGCAGCAGCCCTGCGGGCAGGGTGTCCTCGGTGACCGCGTCGAGGGCCTCGATGTCGCCCTCGACCCCGAACGCCTGCCAGACGGCGGTGAGCTGGGCCCGCCCGGTCGTCTCGTCGCAGGCGATCGACACCTGGTCGGCGTCGACGAGGTGCAGGTTGACGCCGTTGGACCGGGCGGCGGCCACCACCTCGGCGGCCTTCGCAGGCACCCGCACGGTCAGCGTGTCGAAGTAGGAACCGTGCACGACCTCGACGCCACCGGCGGTGAGTCCGGCGGCCAGGACCGCGGCGTAGCGGTGGGTGCGCCGCGCGATCGCCCTGAGCCCCTCGGGCCCGTGATAGACGGCGTACATGCCGGCCATGACGGCGAGCAGCACCTGCGCCGTACAGATGTTGCTGGTCGCCTTCTCCCGGCGGATGTGCTGCTCACGCGTCTGCAACGCCAGCCGGTACGCCCTGTTGCCGTCCACGTCGACGGACACGCCCACGAGCCGTCCGGGCAGGCTGCGCGCGAACTTCTCGTGCACGGCCATGTATCCGGCGTGCGGCCCGCCGAAGCCCATCGGCACCCCGAACCGCTGCGTCGTGCCGACCGCGATGTCCGCGCCCAGCTCACCGGGCGAGGTCAGCAGCGTCAGCGCGAGCAGATCGGCGGCGACGGTGACGAGCGCCCCCAGCTCGTGCGCCTGCTCGATGACCGGCTTGAGATCGCGTACGGCTCCGGAGGCGCCCGGGTACTGGACCAGTACGCCGTTGATCTCCCGCGCGGCGATGTCGGCCGGGATGCCGTCGCTGAGGTCGGCGACGACGACCTCGACACCGGTCGGCTCGGCGCGGGTCTCGATCACGGCGATGGTCTGCGGCAGCGCGTCCGCGTCGATCAGGAAGAGGCCCTTCTTGTTCTTCCCCATGCGCCGGGACAGTGCCATAGCCTCGGCCGCCGCCGTGCCCTCGTCGAGCAGCGAGGCACCGGAGGTGGGCAGTCCGGTCAGGTCGGCGACCATGGTCTGGAAGTTCAGCAGCGCCTCCAGCCGGCCCTGCGAGATCTCCGGCTGGTACGGCGTGTAGGCCGTGTACCAGGCCGGGCTCTCCATGACGTTGCGCAGGATGACCGGCGGCGTGAAGGTGCCGTAGTAGCCGAGTCCGATCATCGGGGCCAGCACCTGGTTGCGGTCGGCCAGCGACCGCAGTTCGGCCAGCACCTCGGCCTCGGTCCGCGCGCCCGGCAGGTCCAGAGCGTCGGCGTTCTTGATCACATCGGGGACGGCGGCGGCGGTCAGCTCGTCCAGGGAGCCGTAGCCGACCTGCGCGAGCATCTTGGCCCGCGACTCCTGGTCGGGCCCGATGTGGCGCTGCTCGAAGGGGATTCCCTGTTCGAGGTCGGAGAGCGGAATGCGATGGGCGGTCATTACGGAGGCCTCCTGGTCAGACACGACCTTCGAGGGGCACCACTGGCGGGTACCCGGACGGCCTCCCCCTCTGTCATCTCAAACCTGAGAGCTTCACCGGCCACCCGAGGGCGACCGGCTTTCACCGTCGGTGAGAGCGGGAGCCGTCGACGCCGTCGACACCCGCTCTGCTTTCCAGAGTGACCTCGTCCATGCGGTACGTGAGCCTGAGAGATTCCGGGGAGGATTTGCTCCTTCGGCGCCTCCGGCGATCTCCGGAGGACTCTCCCGCACGGGGTCAGCAGCCGTTGCCAGACTACCAGCGAGGTCAATGAGGCCCCCTTCCGAGTGGCCACCGCCCCCGTTGTGCTCTTTTGTAGTACTTACGGATGAGTTTGCGACCAAGTGGAGGGGTCCCGTGCAGACCGACATCGATCCGCGCAACCTGATCGGCCGCAAGGCGTTCGACCGCAACGGCACCAAGATCGGCACCATCGACGAGGTCTACCTCGACGACGCGACCGGCGTGCCGGAGTGGGCGGCGATACGCACCGGCCTGTTCAGCAGGGACGCCTTCGTCCCCCTGGAACCCAGCGAACTGATCGAGGGCACCCTCCACGTCCCCTTCGACCGCGCCCTGATCAAGGACGCCCCCGACTTCGGCGTGGGCCGCCACCTCTCCCCCGATCAGGAACTCCAGCTCTACCACCACTACGGCCTCGACGTGGCCGGCCCTCCCCCGCTCCCGGACCGCGACTTCGGCAGGCTGGCGGGCACGGAGGAGACCTGAGCGGACCGGCCGCACGCCTCCACCAGCGCCCCGAGAAGCCCTCGGGGGTCGTGAAGGAGCCGGACCCCGTCGGTGACGACGCGTCGCGTGCCGTCGTCGACGGGATCGGTGCGTGCCCAGCCGAGAGGGCCGATGCCGACCTTGACCTCCAGACCGGAGGCGGTGCGGTGCCGCCATTCGGTCACAGGCCCCCAGGCCCGGTTGCGGATCACCTCGCCCAGGGCGAGTTCACCCACCCAGGCCTCCTCGCCGGCGTAGCGGCCCGGCTCCGTCGTCAGCACGACGAGATCGACGTCCGAGTGCGCCCGCGCGGCACCCCGCGCCCAGGACCCGACGAGCAGCACACCACCGACGTCCTCGCGCCCGGCGGCCCATCCGGTGACCCGCTCGACCACCGCCCGCACCTCGTCACGCCGCTCCGCCGAGACCTCCGCCGGGCCCCCGGGCTCCTCCCTTCCGCCGCCGCGCTCGATCCCGTCACCGGCTCTTCCCCGGCCGCACCGCAGGCAGGTCGCCGCCGCCGTCCGCCGGCCTCGGCTCGTCCGGTCTTCGCCGGACCAGCGGCAGCGGATCCGCCGGCTCCAGGGCGGGGTCGTCGATCCGGAACGTCCGCACCCGGCCCACCTCCGAGTCGGGTGTCTCGAACCGCACGGTGACCCGGCCGAGCCCGCTGCCCTGCACCCACCCGTGCCCCAGCTCGGCGTGGAGCACATCGAGCCCGGGCCGCCACCGGTGCTCCGCGGGCGCCGCCTCGGCCACGACGGGCTCCTCCGCCACCTCGTCCTCGGGCGCGTCCGCCCGCTCCTCCTCCGCCGCCTGCGCGAACAGGTCCTCCTGCGTGAAGTCGGCCAGCCCGCTGACCCCGACCCCGAGCAGCCGCACCCCGCCCGTCGTGTCCACCGAGTCCAGCAGCCGGGCCGCGGCCTCCCGCACCACGCCCGGATCGTCCGTCGGCCCGCGCAGGGTCTCGGACCGGGTGAGCGTGGAGAAGTCGTACCGCCGCACCTTGAGCACGATGGTCCGCCCCGACAGACCCGCCCCCCGTAGCCGCCGCACACACCGGTCGGCCAGCCGCCGCACCTCCAACTCCACCCGCAGGCGGTCGTGGATGTCCACGTCGTAGGTGTCCTCCACGGACACGGACTTCGTCTCCCGCTCGGCCACCACCGGCCGGTCGTCACGGGCCAGTGCCATCGCGTACAGCGCGTGCCCGTGCGCCTTGCCCAGCAGCCGCACCAGCTCGTCCTCCCCGGCCTCGGCCATGTCCTCGACCGTGGTGATCCCGGCCCGCCGCAGATGGTCCCCGGTCGCCGGCCCGACCCCCGGCAGCGTCCGTACGGACATCGGCGCGAGCAGGGCCCGTTCGGTGCCCGGCTCGATCAGCACCAGGCCGTCCGGCTTGGCCTGCTCGGAGGCGATCTTGGCGAGCATCTTCGAGGCGGCCAGCCCCACCGAACCGGTCAGTCCGGTGACCGCCCGTATGTCCGCGCGCAGCCGCACCCCCGCCAGCCGCGCCGACTCGCTGTCCCAGGCCGCCTCCCCCGCCTCCAGGTCCACGAAGGCCTCGTCCAGGCTGAGCGGCTCCACCAGCGGAGACAGGGCCCGCAGGAGCGTCATGACCTGATCGCTGATCCGGCGGTAGAACGCGCCCCGCGGGAACAGGTAGGCGGCGTTCGGAGCGAGCCGGCGTGCCTGGGCCATCGGCATCGCCGAATGCACCCCGAAGACCCGTGCCTCGTACGAGGCGGTCGCCACCACCCCGCGCGGCCCGAGGCCCCCCACGACCACCGCCTTCCCACGCAGACTCGGCTTGGACGCCTGCTCCGCCTGAGCGAAGAAGGCATCCATGTCGAGATGCAGGATGGTGGGCGCGTTTCTCACATCTCCGATGCTGCACCACGCCACTGACATCGACGCCGCACGGGCGCCCGCGAGGCCCGGTGGGGGCGTCAGACCGCCCGGTTGCGTCTGCGGGCCAGCTCGTCCGCCGGGTTGGGCCCGACGAGCGTCTCCCCCGTGTCGACGCGCTCCCCGTGCAACTGCGACAACGCGCTCTCGACGTCCCGCCACACCACGCCGACGGCGATCCCGAAGACGCCCTGACCGCCCTGGAGCAGCGCGTGCACCTCGTCCGGCGAGCTGCACTCGTAGACCGTGGCGCCGTCGCTCATCAGCGTCAACCGCTCGAGGTCGCTGAAGCCGCGCTCGCGCAGGTGCTGAACGGCGGTGCGGATGTTCTGGAGCGAGACCCCGGTGTCGAGGAACCGCTTGACGATCTTCAGGACCACGACGTCCCGGAAGCTGTAGAGGCGCTGTGTCCCGGACCCGTGGGCGGGCCGCACGCTCGGCTCGACCAGCCCCGTACGCGCCCAGTAGTCCAGTTGCCGATAGGTGATGCCGGCGGCCGCACAGGCCGTCGGCCCCCGGTAGCCGATCTCCTCGGACGCCATGGACGTCGCCCCTCCGCTGCTCGGCACGGCCGCCGGTCGCTGCGGAGCGTGATCGGCCGCGCCTCCGTGAGGGGGGTACCCCCCGCTCGAGCGGAGCCGTGAGCTCGGGGGAGGGTACGGACCGCTCCCCCCGACACCGAGTCCGGGGGCACCCCCAACCGTACCGTCGCCGCTGCTTCTCACGCCGACCTCCGTCCTTGACCTGCCTTCTCGACGGTAGGCAGTCACCAGGGGTGCGTCAACGATCGCCACACTCGGCACGCCGAGTGATAATCACCCTAGGAGTGGTTTCCCGCGCTCCACCGCGGGGAAAGGCTAGCCGAATGCGCTGAGCGGAAGCCGCAGGACGCTCTCACGCGCCGCTGGCAATTGCCGCGACCCGAGCCGACCGGCCCGCCGGACCGACCCCGCCTCCGGACGGCTACTGGTTGCTGCTGCCGAAGTCCTCGGGCGAGATCTGGTCGAGGAACTCGCGGAACTTCTCGACCTCGTCCTCCTGCTCGTCCGGGATGGCGATCCCCGCGTCGTCCAGCACCGTGTCACTGCCGTAGATCGGCGTGCCCGTGCGCAGGGCCAGCGCTATGGCGTCGGACGGCCGTGCGCTCACCTCGACCCCGCTGGCGAAGACCAACTCGGCGTAGAAGACGCCCTCACGCAGGTCGGTGATGCGCACTTCGCTGAGCTCCTGGCCGACGGCTTCCAGCACGTCCTTGAACAGGTCGTGGGTCAGCGGCCGCGCCGGAGCCATGCCCTGCTGGGCGAAGGCGATCGCCGTCGCCTCGCCCGGCCCGATCCAGATGGGGAGGTAACGGTCGCCTCCCACTTCACGCAGCAGCACGATCGGTTGGTTGGAGGGCATCTCGACCCGGACACCTACGACATCGAGCTCGTTCACACAGCAACCCTAGGCCGTGCTCGGGACGTTTGGGTAGTCGGGCCGGGAACGGGTGACCGATCCGGGCGACCTGGACCCTTCTCCTCAGGGCAGGTGCACGCCGAGCGCGGTCTGCACCAACGCCGCGTGCAACCTGAGCGTGAGCCCCGCCAGCTCCTTCGTCCGATCCTCCGCATGCGCCCTCGTCTGCGGATTGCGGTGCCGCCTGAGCGGTGCGACCACCTGGTCCACGAGCCCCGCCTCACGGTCGGCCGCGGCCCTCATCAGCCGCAGGTGCCGGGGCTCGATCCCGAACCGCCCCAGCTCGGAGACGAGCGAGGCGACCGTGACCGTCCCTGCGTCATACACCCCGTCCTCCAAGGGCACGACGAGCCCGTAGGACTCCCACTCCTGGAGTTCCCGCTCGTCGATCCCGGCGGCCGCCAGCAGCTCGGACCGCCCGATCCGGGCAGCCGTGGGCACGTCGGACGGCTCTTGTACCGCCTGCCCGTCCCGCTGCCGGCCCACCGTCGGCAGCGCCGACGCCTCACCGCGCTCCATGGCGTCCAGGTGCTCCCGGATCACCTTGAGCGGAAGATAGTGGTCCCGCTGCATCCTGAGCACGTGGCCGAGGCGCTCGACGTCCTCCCTGCTGAACTTGCGATACCCCGACGGGGTCCGCTGCGGCTCGACGAGCCCCTCCGACTCCAGGAAGCGGATCTTGGAGATGGTGACTTCGGGGAACTCGTCGCGCAGCACGTTCAGCACCGTGCCGATGCTCATCGCACCACCGTCCACTGCGGCGGTACCCGGTCCGGTACCGCCCCTCGGTGTTCGCAGCATGGGCCTTCCCTGGGGGTTCCCCCGGACCGGGTCCGGGGGCGGGTCAGTAGCCTCGCTGGCTCGCGTAGAAGACCAGCCGGTACTTGCCGATCTGCACCTCGTCACCGTTCGCCAGCGGGACTTCGTCGATCCGCTCACGGTTGACGTATGTGCCGTTCAGGCTGCCGACATCGGCCACCGTGAACGAACCGTCCTGACGACGCCGGAACTCCACATGACGGCGCGAGACCGTCACGTCGTCCAGGAAGATGTCACTCTGCGGGTGCCGTCCCGCCGTGGTCAGGTCACCGTCCAGCAGGAAGCGGCTGCCCGAGTTGGGGCCACGCCGCACGACCAGCAGGGCGGAACCCAGCGGCAGCGCGTCGACCGCGGCCTGGGCCTCGGGCGAGAGCGCCGGCAACTGCGTCTGTCCCGTGACCTCGGAGTCGTACGCCTCGAGACCGGAGATGGAGATGGTGGAGGTCGTCTCCGACGCGCGCTCGGGCGTCAGACCCGGCCTCAGCGGCGCGCCGCAGTTGGAGCAGAAACGGCTGTTCTCCGCGTTGCGGTTACCGCACCTCGTACACACCAGGGCCGACATAGGGGAAAACCCTCCACCCGTACTTGAGGTTGACGGTTGGCCGAAACCTATGCCGCCGGACTGCGCAGGGTCAACCGACGCCCCGCCCTGCCCGCCGGAAATGTCACCGCCCGGACCAGCCACCTGGTCCCGGAACAGCGGCCGCTGGCCTTCCGCGTCGGGCTGTGCGCGGTGACGGGCGGTCGCGTTGTCACCGCTGCCCTCTCGCGCGCTCTTGCCGAACAACTTCGCAAACAACTTCACGGGCGATTCCCCTTGACCGAAACAGACCCGCCCGTGGGGCAGGACGAACCCTGACTGATTAGACCGGCCGACCCGGACATCTTCACAACGTCCGTAGCCACCAGACAGTTTCCACCACGCACCACCCGATCGGTGCGCCGACCCCCCGCAACCTCATGCCCCTGCCGGACAGCCCCCATGCACCCCCGGTTCACTGCGAGGACGACCGAGCGTAGTCAGGCTGCTCCGCTACTCGCAAGGCGTCCACGACGATCTTGGTCGATCGCTCCACGGACACGGTGGCCTGCTCCTTCTCAAGAGTCTGCACCACGCCTCCCGGGATGTTCAGCGCCGGTTCGAGGTCCTGCGGCTTCCCGATGACCTTGAAACGATAGGGCGCGTTGATCTTGTTCCCGTCGACGCTCACGCTCTTGCCCGATTCCGTGAGATAGGTACCGGCGACGACCCGGACGCCGTTCACCTGGATCGCCTCCGCACCCGCCGCGCGCAGCTCCTGGATCGCGTCGAGCAGCATGTTCGCCTCGACCGTCCCCTTCGTGTCCTCGATCGTCATGGTGATGCCAGGCCCCTCCGCGGCCACCGTGCCCGCCAGGATGCCGAGTTGCCTCTCCTTCTCGACCGTCTGCCTACGGGCCTCCTCGGCCTGGTCGGAACTGTTCTCCAGTTCCTGGCGCTGCTTCTCGAGACCCTGCTTCTCGTCCTCAAGACGCTGACTGCGGTCATCCAGTTCATCGAGGATGCGCACAAGATCTTCCTGGCGTGCGCCGCGCAGGGCATTGCCGCTGTCACTGTTGGACGCGACCTGTACCGCCAGACCGAATCCGAGACCGAACAGCAGCAGGGCGACGATGAGTTGGGCCCGGCTCACCCTCGGCGGCCACAACCCCTGCACCAGCCGCTGCCGGCCGGTCAGCGCGGGCTCGCCGCTCTCCGCGCCCCGCTCCGCGCGCGAGGCGGCCGCGGGAACCTCCTGGGGCAGTTCCTTGCGCAGCCTGGTCGTGGGCGTCTCGTCCCGCGGAGTCTCGTCCGGCCCGTTCGCGCCCTGGTCGCTCATCGCCCTCACGCCCGGAAGACGTGCCGGCGGATCGCCGCGGCGTTGGAGAAGATCCGGATGCCGAGCACGACCACCACACCCGTGGACAGCTGGGCACCGACGCCCAACTTGTCGCCCAGGAACACGATCAGAGCGGCCACGACCACATTGGACAGGAACGACACGACGAACACCTTGTCGTCGAAGATGCCGTCGAGCATGGCGCGCAGACCCCCGAACACGGCGTCCAGCGCCGCCACGACGGCGATCGGCAGATAAGGCTCGACGACGGCCGGAACCTCGGGCCGGACCAAGAGGCCGGCCACGACTCCCACGACGAGGCCCAGTACGGCGATCACGATGTGCCCTTCTCAGTTCTCGGCTGTGCTGTACGTACGATCACACTCGGTGCCGCGGGCAGCCGGACGTCCTTCTCCACCGAGATGGCGGTCCGGATGCCGAAGTTCTCCTGGAGAGCGTTCAGGTACAGCCCGTCGGCGCTGTCCTGGAACCGGGTGCTCAGCTTCTTCCCGTCCCCCACCGCGAGCACGGTGTACGGCGGCACCAGCGGCTTGTTGTCGACCAGTATGGCGTCGCCCGCGGCCCTGATCGCCGACAGCGCGGTCAGCCGCTGCCCGTTGACGGAGACAGCCTCGGCACCCGACGCCCACAGTCCGTTGACCACGCGCTGCATGTCCCGGTCACGGACTCGTCCGGTGTCGGAGAATCCGGAGGTCTCGCGCGGATCACCGTCGCCGCCCGTGGAAGCCTCCTCGGCGTCGTCCACGACCAGCTTCACTCCGGGTCCGTGCACCTCGACCGCGCCCGCGAGGATCCCCACCAGCTCCGCCTTGTCGCTCCCGCCGCTGTCGCGGAGCGCCTCCCGCTGTCGCGCGCTCACATCGTCACGCAGCTTGTCGACGGTGTCCTCGAGCTTGTCCGCCGCCTCGGTGTCGCTGTCGATCCGGTCGATCAGCTCCTCGCGCTCCTTGGCCACCACCGGCGCGGCGATCCGCGCCTCGGCCGCTCCCACGGTCACCACGAGCGCCGCGAGCACCAGGCCGACGGCCAGCCCCAGCTTCGACCGCAGCGTCCTGGGCAGGCCGCCGACGCCCTTGGCCTGCTTACGGGCGGCGGCCTCGGCATAGCCGTCGTCGAGGCTGTGGTCCATGACGTTGGTGAGCAGCGACATGGACGCGTCCGGGCGCGACACGCGCGCGGGTGTGCTCCGAACGGGGGGCTGCTGCGGCATGCCGCTCATCGTCGCACGTCGGGCCCGCTACCTCCGAATGGCCCCACCGACGTGCCGGACAGGCCCCCTTGGGGACACTTGTCCGGCACGCGCGCATGGTAGGAGTTTCAGCGCCCGGCGCTGTCCACGACCGCCGCCCATTCATCCAGCAGTGCCTGCGCGGAGGCGTCGTCAGGGCCTTCCGCCCACAGATGAGTGACCGCCTCGGCCGGGTCCGGCAGCACCATCACCCAGCGTCCGTCGGTCTCCACGACCCGGACGCCGTCCGTGGTGTCCACGAAGCGCGCGCCGGCCGCCTCGACGACCCGCCGCATCACGAGGCCCTTGACGGCCCACGGTGTGGCCAGGTCCCGCTTCAGGACATGCGCCCGTGGGATCCGGGCGTCGATCTGGCTCAACGTGAGCTGCGTCCGGGCCACGAGCCCGATCAACCGCACGAAGGCCGCCGTACCGTCGAAGACACTGCTGAACTCGGGAACGATGAATCCGCCCTTGCCGTCCCCGCCGAAGATGGTCGACTCGTCCCGGCCGACCCGGGTCAGGTCGTCGGGCGAGGTCGTCGTCCACTCCACCTGCGTGCCGTGATAGGCCGCCACCTGCTCGGCGATCCGCGTCGTGGTGACCGGCAGGGCCACCCGCCCGCTGCGCCGCTCGGCCGCCACCAGGTCGAGCAGCACCAGCAGTGCCCGGTCGTCCTCGATGATCCGGCCCTTCTCGTCGACGAGAGAGAGCCGCTCGCCCACCGGGTCGAACCGCACACCGAACGCGGCCCGCGACGAGGCCACGATCTCCCCGAGCCGCACGAGACCGGAACGCCTCTGGTCACCGGTCTCGGTCGGCCGGGCCTCGTTCAGACCCGGATTGACGGTCAGCGAGTCGACCCCGAGCTTCCCCAGGAGACTCGGCAGGACCAGACCGGCACTGCCGTTCGAGGCGTCCACCACGACCTTCAACCCGGACTCGGCGATCCCGGTCGTGTCCACATTCCGCAGCAGCGACCCCGTGTACGAGTCGAAGACACTGGCCGGGAAATGCAGGTCCCCGATCTCTCCCGGGAACGCCCGCCGGTACTCCTGCCGCGCGAACACCCGGTCCAGCTTGCGCTGACTGCCCTGCGACAGATCGGCACCCTGCCCGTCGAAGAACATGATGTCCACGGAGTCGGGCACCCCGGGCGAAGTCCGGATCATGATCCCGCCGGCACTCCCCCGAGCCGTCTGCTGCCGCGCCACGGGCAACGGCACGTTCTCGAGATCCCGTACGTCGATGGCGCTGGCCTGGAGCGCGGAGATGACCGCCCGCTTCAGGGCACGGGCGCCACGGGAGTGGTCGCGGGCCGTGGTGACCGTGGACCCCTTCTTGAGCGTGGTCGCGTACGCCCCCGCGAGGCGCACGGCCAGCTCCGGCGTGATCTCGACGTTCAGGATGCCCGAGACGCCCCGCGCACCGAAGAGGTGCGCTTGCCCCCGCGACTCCCAGATCACCGAGGTGTTGACGAATGCGCCGGCTTCGATGGTCTTGAACGGGTAGACCCGCACATTGCCCTGAACGATCGATTCTTCACCGATCAGGCATTCGTCGCCGATGACGGCGCCGTCCTCGATCCGTGCGGCGCGCATGATGTCGGTGTTCTTTCCGACGACACAGCCGCGCAGATTGCTGTGCTGTCCGACGTACACGTTGTCGTGCACGACCGCCTTGTGCAGAAAGGCCCCGCTCTTGACGACGACGTTCGACCCGATGACGCTGTGCTCGCGGATTTCCGCGCCGGCCTCCACCTTCGCGTAGTCCCCGATGTAGAGGGGCCCGCGGAGTACGGCGTCCGGGTGCACCTCGGCGCCTTCGGCCACCCACACACCCGGCGAGATCTCGAAGCCGTCGAGTTCGACGTCGACCTTGCCTTCCAGCACGTCGGCCTGGGCCTTCACATAGCTCTCGTGAGTGCCGACGTCCTCCCAGTAGCCCTCGGCGATATAGCCGTAGATCGGCTTGCCTTCCTTCATCAACTGCGGGAAGACGTCACCGGACCAGTCCACGGGCACGTCGGCCTCGACGTAGTCGAAGACCTCGGGCTCCATGACGTAGATTCCCGTGTTCACGGTGTCCGAGAAGACCTGGCCCCAGGTCGGCTTCTCGAGGAAGCGCTCGACCTTGCCCTCCTCGTCGACGATCGTGATGCCGAATTCCAGAGGATTGGGCACCCGCGTCAGACAGACGGTGACCAGTGCGCCCTTTTCCTTGTGGAAGCGGATCAGCTCGGTGAGGTCGAAGTCGGTGAGTGCGTCGCCGGAAATGACGAGGAAGGCGTCGTCCTTCAACGCTTCCTCTGCGTTCTTGACGCTTCCCGCGGTACCGAGTGGCTTCTCCTCGTTGGCATAGCTGAGCTCCATGCCGAGCTCCTCGCCGTCACCGAAGTAGTTCTTGACCAGTGAGGCCAGGAACTGGACGGTGACGACGGTCTCATTCAGCCCATGCCTTTTGAGCAGCCTCAGAACGTGCTCCATGATCGGCCGGTTGGCGACCGGCAGGAGCGGCTTGGGCATGCTTGAGGTCATGGGGCGAAGGCGTGTGCCTTCGCCTCCGGCCATCACGACGGCCTTCATGTCGGAAGCGTCCTCCTTGAAGAGACGACGGTCTAGCCGACTTCACCCGTCAAGATTGTCCCGCACTTTTCCGTAGCGGGCCATCGAGCCACTGCTGACTGCCAATAGGCTCGGCGAGATCAGTCGGCCATGGCGTCCGCACGGACCAGGCGGCGGACTTGTACCACGTAGAGGACTCCTGCCCACCAGTAGAGCGTTGTACCCCATCCTGCGAACGCCCATCCGAAAATAGCAGCGAGTGAGGCGAGCCAACCACTTCCGTCACTGAGCAGCAGAAGCGGGAACGCGTACATCAGGTTGAAGGTGGCTGCCTTCCCGAGGAAGTTCACCTGGGGCGGCGGATAGCCGTGCCGCCTGAGGATGCCCACCATCACCAGCAGAACCAGTTCTCGTGCAAGCAGTAGACCGGTCAACCAAAGGGGGAGAATCTCCCTCCAGGTGAGGCCGACCAGCGTCGAGAGAATGTAGAGCCGGTCCGCGGCCGGGTCGAGAAGCCGGCCGAGGCTGCTGATCTGGTTCCAGCGCCGGGCGAGCTTGCCGTCCAGGTAGTCGCTGATCCCGCTGAGGGCCAGCACGAGGAGAGCCCAGCCGTCACTCTGCGGGCCCCCGAACTCAGGCCTGAGAATCAGCCACAGGAACAGGGGTACGCCGAGGAGACGCGCCATGCTGAGGATGTTGGGGATGGTGAGGACCCGGTCGGTCTGCACACGGGTCTCTTGGACCTCCACCCGGGGGCCTCCAGTAGAAAACGAGCCAACGATGCCCACTGACCTTACCTCAACGCAAAAAAGCTCCGGCTCTCGGGCTGCGTGCCCAAGAGCCGGAGCTCTAAAAGGAGTTCGGCGGCGTCCTACTCTCCCACAGGGTCCCCCCTGCAGTACCATCGGCGCGGTGAGGCTTAGCTTCCGGGTTCGGAATGTAACCGGGCGTTTCCCT
>NZ_JARGEF010000178.1:0-17720 GCF_033794725.1 Streptomyces sp. ID05-39B
GGTTATGGCCAGGCGGTGGGCCACCGGTCCGCGGGGGCCCCAGCCCGCGGCCGTGGGCGGACGGCGGGCCGGGCGTGGCCAGGTGGTGGGCGAGGTGGTGGGCGAGGCGGCGCGGTCAGTGGCCCGGACCGTGCCGGCCGCCGAGCTGGTCACGGTGGCGCGGGTCGCCCAGGTACCTCTCCGTGTCGAAGACGGGCGCCGACCGCACCTCGTCCTTCGTCCGGGAGACCTGCACGGTACGGACCTCGTGGTCGACGCCCATGACGGCGTCCGCCGGAAGCACCACGTCCTTGCCGAGGAACCAGATCCCGGTGTGCACCACCAGGTACAGCCGGCCGAGGTCCCTGGTGTACTTGCTGACCTTGCCCACATGCCCGTCCCTGGCGTCCACCTGGTAGCCGGTCAGGTCGTCGTCCGGAGTGTGCCCGGCGGTCGGGACGGTGTGCCCTCGGTACTCGCTCACGGTGTCCTCGTTTCGGATGCGGAAGCGGTTGGGATGCGGAAGGGTGTCGGATGCGGCAGCGAGAGCAGCAGCGTGCCGGATGCGGAAAACGGTTTCGCTGTTTTCGACAGCTCTGCTCGCGGAGGCGGTTGCGGAAAACGGTTTCCGACGGTTGCTCGCGCGGGGGTTGCTGAAAGCGGTTGCCGACGGTTGCTCGCGCAGGAGTTGCTGACAGCGGTTGCCGGTGTTGCCGCTCGCCGCCCTCGCGGAGGCGTTCCGAAAGCGGTTGCGCGCGTGTCCGCCGACCCGCGGCCGGGATCAGACGTCGGAGTCGATTCCGGTGACCGCCGCGGGCCCCAGCGGGGCGGCGCTCTCGTCCAGGCCGGAGTCCCGCAGTGCCGCCTGCGCGAGCAGCCGCGCGCTCTCCTCGGCGTGCGGCCCGGTGTCCGCCTCGACGGTCAGCCGGATGGTGAACGTGTCGTCGTCGTTCAGCGAGAGGGCGTCGAGGCCCTCGTTGTTCCCCATCTGCGTGCGGTGCGGGTCGGCCGGACTCAGGGAGCTGCTGATCCGGGCCCGGGTGTCCGCGTCGACGCCGGTGGTGAAGGTGCCGGGGACGCTGATCACGTAGGTCGTCATGACGATCCTTTCCTGGGTTCCCTCCCCCGCCTACCCCGACTCCGCCCGGCCATCGGAAGACGGTCGAACCCGCTGGTCAGCGGCGCGCTGCGGGGCCTGAAAGCCACACCACACGGGGGAACCTCACCGTCCGACCGCCCCGACCGTCCCGAGCGGGCCCCGCCCGCAGACGAGCGGGCCCCGCTCCCTGACATCGGGGGGACATCGGGGGCGGGCCCGCGCCGGGCCCGCACGTGGCTTCAGCGTCTGCGGCCGCGCGCCGGCCAGCCGGTGCCGACGCCGCCGAGGTGAAGGGCGAGCAGGGTCAGGCTCAGCAGCATGATGTTGGTGGAGGTGAAGGTGTCGTTGGTCGAGATCTCCGCCGCGTTGATCAGAAAGGCGATGAAGAACCCCACCGCCGCGATGATGGCCAGCACGATGTCCGTCCCTTCGGGGGTGGTTGCTGTGGGTGTCGGCCCGGTCGGGTCCGTCGCTCTCCGGATGCCCCCGACCGGGCCGCGAACACCGCCGAATCCACTGGAGGTCGTACGGGTGTCTGAGTAGGCGTACTCAGGCGGGGCCGTCGCGCCGCCGTCAGACTGGGCGCACTCACCCCGCCCCGACCGGAAAGGGCCCACCGTGCTGATCCGTGCCGCCTCCGTCCTGGTGCCCTTGTTCGGGCGCCTCACCGTGACCAGTGACCTCAGGATGCGTCTCTCCTCGGGGACCATCTTCGCGGCCAACCACGATTCCCTCGCCGACCCCGCGGTCGTGCTGGCCGCGCTGCGCGGACTCGGTGTGGAGCCGGTCGTGATGGCGACCGCGGGACTGTGGCGGGTGCCCGTGCTCGGGCGGGCCCTGGCCCGTGAGGGACACATCCCCGTCCACCGCCGCTCGGCGCGGGCCGCGAACGCCCTGGACGCCGCCGCCGAGGCCCTCGCCGGGGGCCGGCACGTCCTGCTCTACGGCGAGGGCGGGCTGCCGGACCGCCGGGACGCGGCGCCCGGCCCGCCGGAGGCGTTCCGCACCGGACTGGCCCGGCTCGCGCAGGTCTCGGGCGCCCTGGTGGTGCCGGTGGGCCACGCCGGAGCCCGGCGGATCACCTCGGGCTCGACGGCCAAGCAGGTGGCGGGCGCGCTCACCGCCCCGCTGCGCCGCCCCCACTGCCACGTCCATGTCGGCGCCCCGCAGCGCCTCCCCGCGGAGGCGCGGACCGGCACGGCGGCCGCGCGCACCGCCGTCACGGTCGCCTGGCGCACGGCGGCGCGGGCGGTGGGGGAACGGGACCTGGAGCTGCGGCTGGTGTAGAGGCATGGTCCGGGGCCGGCCCGGCCGCGAGCTGTCCCGGGTCGCCGCCTCCGCGGCTTCCACCGGTCAATCACGAGACCGGCCCCGCAGACCGGGCCCGGACCCCATCGGTCTCAGTCCTTCCCCGCTCCTCCCGCTCCTCCCACTGCCCCTGCTCCTCCAGCCCTTCCCGCTCCTCCGGCTTCTCCCGCTTTCCCGGCCGGGGGCGGCGCCGTGCTGTCACGCAGGACCAGGCGGGTCGGGACCAGGGTCGTACCGCGCTGGGGGCCGTCGCGGCGCATCTTGCGCAGCACCGCCTGGACGCAGAGGCGGCCGACCTCGGCGAAGTCCTGGTGGAGGGTGGTCAGCGGGGGCAGGAAGGAGCTGGCCTCGGGGATGTCGTCGAAGCCGATCACGCTGACGTCCTCGGGGACGCGCCGGCCGCGCTCGTGCAGGGCGCGCAGCAGGCCGAGGGCCATCTGGTCGTTGGCCGCGAAGACGGCGGTGCAGTCTTCCTGGGCGGCGAGTTCGAGGCCGGCCCGGTAGCCGGACTCGGCCGACCAGTCGCCGCGGACCACGGACGGCGCGGGACGGCCCGCGTCGGTGAGCGCCCCGCGCCAGGCGTCGGCGCGGCGCTGGGCGGCGAAGGAGTCCTCGGGGCCCGCCAGGTGCCACACCGTCAGATGGCCGAGGTCCAGGAGGTGTTGGACGGCCGTGCGGGTGCCGCCGGACTGGTCGGTGTCGACGACGGTGTAGTGGCTGCCGGCGTCGGAGTCGACGACCACGACCTGGACGTGCGGCGGCAGGGTGACGGTCGCCGCGTCCAGCAGGTGGACCTCCATGATGACGATGACCGCGTCGACGGCGAGTTCCTCCAGGCGGGAGAACGCGCCGCGCACCTCGTCCTGGGTGGGCACGGCGACCGGCAGCAGCGTGACCGCGTACCCCTCGGCGGCGGCGGAGGTGGCGATGGCCTCCAGGGTGCGCACGTTGCCGGTGGTGGACAGGGTGAAGGTGATCACGCCTATGGTGCGGAACTCTCCGCGCTTGAGGGCGCGGGCCGCGCTGTTGGGCCGGTAGCCCAGCTCCTTCATGGCGGCGAGCACCTGCCGCCGGGTTTCCTCGTTCACACCGGCGTAACCGTTGGAGACCCGGGACACGGTCTGCGAGGACACGCCGGCGAGGCGGGCCACGTCCGCCATCGAGGCGGTGGTCCGGCCCCGGCCGCGAGCCCGTCGTGCCGCGCCGTCCGGGCCTTGAGCGCCCCCGGCCGGGCCCATGGCCGTCCCGGCTCCGTTCGCCGGGGCTCTTTCAGCCATCTCCACGCGTTGCCCCCATCTTTCTGTCGCCGCAGCTTCGAGGGTCTCCGCAGATGACCCTTGACCATGGTTATCGGGGCAGTGTAGACATGCCGCCATCAGATGTTTACGTAAACATAACAGCCCACTGCCTCTTCGCGGTGGCTGATGTTTGCGTAAACATCGGCGGTGCGCACTGCACGTCGGCGCGACACCGCGGGTTCCAGGACTGGATGAGCGAGGAACGACATGACGACGCTGCAACCGCCGGTGGCCGCCGAGCCGCGGCCGGCGCCCCCTCCGGCGAAACGGGACCGCCGCTCCTGGATGGGCTGGGGTTTCATCGGTCCCTTCGTGGCCGTTTTCGCCCTGGTCTTCCTGGCCCCGATCGCGTATTCGATCTACCTCAGCCTCTTCCGTGACCAGCTCATCGGCGGCACGCAGTTCGTCGGCTTCGACAACTACACGCAGGCGCTGAAGGACGACCAGTTCTGGGGCGCGCTCGGCCGGGTGTCACTGTTCCTGGCCATCCAGGTGCCGATCATGCTGGGCATCGCCCTGCTGGTGGCGCTGGCGCTGGACAGCGGCCGGCTCTACGGCAGGAGCTTCTTCCGCATCACGATCTTCCTGCCGTACGCGGTGCCCGCCGTGGTCGCCACCCTCATGTGGGGCTTCATGTACGGCACGAAGTACGGCCTGGTCGGTGACATCAACGAGGCGTTCAGCGTCTCGCTGCCCGACCCGCTCTCCCCCGACCTGGTGCTGGCGTCGATCGGCAACATCGTCACGTGGGAGTTCGTCGGCTACAACATGCTGATCTTCTACTCGGCGCTGCGCGTCATCCCGCTCTCGCTGTACGAGGCGGCGGAGATCGACGGCGCCGGACAGATCCGCGTGATCACCGCGATCAAGCTGCCCGCGATCCGGGGCGCCCTGGTCATCGCGACGATCTTCTCGATCATCGGCAGCTTCCAGCTCTTCAACGAGCCGAACATCCTGCGGCCGCTGGCCCGCAACGCCATCACCACCGACTACACGCCGAACTTCTACACGTACTCGCTGTCCTTCAACGGCCAGCAGCACAACTACTCCGCGACGGTGGCCATCATCATGGGCCTGATCACGATGGTGATCGCCTACGTCGTGCAGCTGCGCGGCATGCGCAAGGGAGCGTGACCCGATGAGCAGCCCTCTCACCACCGCTTCCCCTTCCGTACCCGCGAAGACCTCGGGTCCCGGCCGGAATGCCCCGAGGCTGCGCAAGCCGCGCAAGCCCTCCGCGGGAAGGCCCAAGCGCAGCCTGCTGCTGACGGTGCTGACCTCGCTGATCGTGATCTACACCGTCGTCCCGCTGATCTGGCTGGCCATCAACGCCACCAAGACGCAGACGGGTCTGGCCGACTCGTCCGGCATGTGGTTCGCCGACGACTTCGCGCTGTGGGACAACATCCGCGACACGTTCACCTACGACGACGGCGTGTTCACGCGCTGGCTGCTGAACACCCTGATGTACGTGGTGCTGGGCGCCGGCGGGGCCACCTTCCTCGCGGTGCTCGGCGGTTACGCGCTGGCGAAGTTCGACTTCCCCGGCAAGCGCGGCATCTTCGCCACGGTCATCGGCGCGGTGGCGGTCCCGGGTACGGCCCTGGCGGTGCCCACGTTCCTGATGTTCAGCAAGATGGGCCTGACCGACACCCCCTGGGCCGTGATCATCCCCTCGCTGGTCTCGCCGTTCGGCCTGTACCTGATGTGGGTGTTCGCCACCGAGGCCATCCCCAACGAACTGCTCGAGGCGGCCCGTATCGACGGGGCCGGTGAGGCGCGGATCTTCTTCACCGTCGTCCTGCCGCTGCTCGCCCCCGGCATCGTGACCGTGCTGCTGTTCACCACGGTCGCCACCTGGAACAACTACTTCCTGCCGCTGATCATGCTCAAGGACTCGGACTGGTATCCGCTGACGCTCGGTCTGAGCGTGTGGAACTCCCAGGCCGAGACCATCGGCGGCGACGTCATCTTCAACCTGGTGATCACCGGTTCGCTGCTCACCATCCTGCCGCTCATCGCCGCGTTCCTGCTGCTCCAGAAGTACTGGCAGTCGGGTCTCGCCGCGGGCAGCGTCAAGGAGTGATCCTCCGGCCGCACGGCCGCCTCCTCAGCCCCACACCGCGCACCACCACCCTCACCCCGTCCCGCCCACGAAGAAGTGGAAGCACCTCCATGCGCAGAAAGACCAGCCGCCTGCTTCGCGGCATCGCCCTCCTGTCCACCCTCGCCCTGGGCGCCACCGCCTGTGGCGGCTCGGACGACGACTCCGCCCAGAAGGCGGTCTCCGCCTCGGACCTCGACGCGGCCCTGAAGAAGGGCGGCACGGTCACGGTGTGGTCCTGGGAGCCCACGCTGAAGACGGTCGCCGCCGACTTCGAGAAGAAGTACCCGAAGGTCAAGATCAACCTCGTCAGCGAGCGGTCCGGCGACAAGCACTACACCGCGCTGTCGAACGCGATCTCGGCCGAGAAGGGCGTCCCGGACGTCGCGCAGGTCGAGTACTTCGCGGTGAGCCAGTACGCGCTCACCAAGGGCCTCTCCGACCTGGCCCCCTTCGGCGCCGACAAGCTGGCGTCCAAGTACACCCCGGGTCCGTGGAACGCCGTCAGCGAGGACAAGGCGGTCTACGGCCTGCCGATGGACTCCGGCCCGATGGCGATGTTCTACAACAAGAAGGTCTTCGACAAGTACAAGATCGCCGTCCCGACCACGTGGGACGAGTACGTCGTCGCCGCGCGGGCGCTGCACAAGGCCGACCCGAAGGTCTACATCGCCAACGACGCCGGTGACGCGGGCTTCACCACCAGCATGCTGTGGCAGGCCGGTTCGCGTCCGTACAAGGTCGACGGCACCAACGTGAAGATCGGCTTCAACGACGCGGGTGCCAAGAAGTACACGGACACCTGGCAGAAGCTCATCGACGAGAAGCTCGTCTCGCCGATCAACGGCTGGACCGACGACTGGTACAAGGGCCTGGGCGACGGCACCATCGCCACCCTGACCACCGGCGCCTGGATGCCCGCCAACTTCGTCACCGGTGTGCCGAACGCGGCCGGCGACTGGCGCGCGGCCCCCATGCCGGCGTGGACCAAGGGCGAGAAGGCCAGCGCGGAGAACGGCGGCAGCTCGCTCACGCTGCCCTCGCTCGGCAAGAACAAGGAACTCGCGTACGCCTTCGTCGAGTACGCGAACTCCGGTGACGGCGTGCAGACCCGCGTCAAGCAGGGTGCCTTCCCGGCGACCACGGCGGAGCTGCAGTCCGCCGAGTTCCAGGGCACCAAGTTCGACTACTTCGGTGGCCAGGAGGCGAACAAGATCTTCGCCGACTCCGCCGCGAACGTCGCCGACGACTGGTCGTACCTGCCGTTCCAGCAGTACGCCAACTCGATCTTCAACGACACCGTGGGCAAGGCCTACGTCTCCGGCACCAAGCTGTCGGACGGTCTGAAGTCGTGGCAGGACGCCTCGGTGAAGTACGGCGAGGAGCAGGGCTTCACCGTCGAGAAGTAGGACAGCACCAGACGCCGGGCGGCGCGGGCGATCTCCGCGCCGCCCCGTGCACCACACCCCGGAAGGACCGCCATGATCTCCACCCTCCACTCCCGCCGTCGCGGAGCGGACGGTGACCCCGCCCCGCGTCTGGCCTACGGCGCCGACTACAACCCCGAGCAGTGGCCCCGGGACGTGTGGGAGGAGGACGTACGGCTGATGCGCGAGGCCGGCGTCACCGTAGTGTCCGTGGCGATCTTCTCGTGGGCCCGGATCCAGCCGACCCCGGACACCTGGGACTTCGGCTGGCTCGACGAGGTCATGGACCTGCTGCACGCGGGCGGCATAGGCGTCGACCTGGCCACCGCGACCGCCTCCCCGCCGCCCTGGCTGACCACCGCCCACCCGGAGATCCTGCCGGTGACGGCGAACGGTGAGACGGTGTGGCCGGGTGCCCGCCAGCACTGGCGGCCCACCTCCCCCGTCTTCCGCGAGCACGCCCTGCGGCTGGTGCGGGAGCTGGCGGACCGGTACAAGGACCACCCGGCGCTGGTGGCCTGGCACATCTCCAACGAGCTGGGCTGCCACAACGTCTACGACTACTCCGACGACGCGGCCCGCGCCTTCCGCGGCTGGCTGCGCGCCCGCTACGGCACTCTGGAGGCCCTCAACCACGCGTGGGGCACGGCGTTCTGGTCGCAGCGTTACAGCGACTGGGAGCAGATCCTGCCGCCGCGGCTGGCGGCCTCGCACCCCAACCCGACGCAGCAGCTGGACTTCAAGCGCTTCTCCTCGGACGCGCTGAAGGACCACCTGCGCGCCGAGCGGGAGGTCCTGCGGGAGCTGACGCCCGAGGTTCCGGTCACCACCAACTTCATGGTGATGGGCAACACCAAGGGCATGAACTACCCGGACTGGGCCGACGAGATCGACTTCGTCTCCAACGACCACTACGTCCACCCCGGACCGCAGGACCGCGACGAGCTGTCCTTCTCGGCGAACCTCGTCAGCGGCATCTCCGCCGGGCGGCCCTGGTTCCTGATGGAGCACTCGACCAGCGCCGTGAACTGGCAGCCGGTCAACGTGGCCAAGCGGCCCGGCGACCTCGCCCGCGACGCGCTGCTGCACGTGGCGCACGGGGCGGACGCGGTCTGCTACTTCCAGTGGCGGCAGTCGGCGGCCGGAGCCGAGAAGTACCACTCGGCGATGGTCCCGCACGCCGGCGCGGACAGTGACCTGTTCCGGGCCGTGGCCGCGCTCGGCGAGACCCTCAGGACTCTCGCGCCGGTGGCCGGGACCGAGCGGGAGAACGCCCGCGTCGGCATCCTGTACGACTGGGACTCGTGGTGGGCCAGCGAGCAGGACTCGCACCCCACCTCCCTGCTCGACTACCGGCAGGAGGCGCTCGACTGGTACTCGGCGCTCCTCGCCCTCGGCGTCCGCGCCGACCTCGTCACCACCCGCGCCGACCTCTCCCGCCACCAGGTGCTGATCGCCCCGGTGCTGCACGTGGTGCCCGCCGAGCTGGCCAAGGAGCTGACCCGGTACACCGAGCGGGGCGGCCACCTGATCACCACGTACTTCTCCGGCGTCGTCGACGAGAACGACCACGTCTGGCTGGGCGGCTATCCGGGCGCCCTGCGCGAGCTGCTCGGCATCCGCGTCGAGGAGTTCGGGCCGCTGCTTGCCGGGGAGAGCGTGCAGCTGGACGACGGGACCACGGGCACCCTGTGGACCGACCAGATCAGCGCGGCCGACGCCGACACGCAGGTCCTGGCCCGCTACCGCACCGGTGCGCAGGCCGGCCGGCCCGCCGTCACCCGCCGTCCCACGGGCGAGGGTTCGGCGTCGTACGTCTCCACCCGCCTCGGCGTCGACGGGCTCGTGTCGCTGCTGCCGCGGCTGCTGGAGCCGGCCGGGGTCGCCGGCGAGCTTCCCGAGGAGGCGCGCGGCCGGGTCGAACTGACCGTCCGGCGCGGTGCCGCGGGACGGTTCCTGTTCCTGGTCAACCGGACCGACGACACGGTGCCCGTCACCGGGCTCACCGGGGACGTCCTGGTGGGCACCGGCGGCACCGACGGCGCGCTGGTCCTCGGGCCGCGCGAGGTCGCCGTACTGCGCCAGCCCGTCGGCTGACCCGAAGCACACCGGCCGCAACGAGCCGCCCGCCCCGGCGGGCGCACACCCCCCACCCGCACGACTCCTCGGCACGGCACGCATCCGTGCCGGGGGCCATCCCCTCCCGCCCCCTTGGCGGGAGGGGCCCATGCAGCGACCGCACCGCAGTTGGGAGAACAGATGGCACGCCGTACCCGCACCAGACGGACCCTCGGGGCCGCCGGACTGACCGCTCTGGCCACGGGGGCCGCCCTGCTCGCCGTACCGGCGCAGGCCGAGGCCGCCGCGTCCGTGACCGTGCAGCCCGACCCGTCGTACCAGCAGGAGAAGTTCGAGGGCTGGGGCACCAGCCTCGTCTGGTTCGCCAACGCGACCGGCGACTACCCGCCGGAGATACGCGAGAAGCTGGCGAAGCTCCTCTTCGGCGACGACGGGCTGGCGCTCAACATCGCCCGGTACAACATCGGCGGCGGCAACGCCCCGGACGTCAAGGACTATCTGCGCGCCGGCGGCGCGGTCGAGGGCTGGTGGAAGGCGCCCGCGGGCACCACCCGCACGGACACCGACTGGTGGAGCGCCGAGGACCCGGCGGACTGGAACAAGGACGCCGACGCCAACCAGCGCTGGTGGGTCGACCGGATCAAGAACGACATCGACCACTGGGAGACGTTCAGCAACTCCCCGCCGTGGTTCATGACTGTCAGCGGCTACGTCTCCGGCGGGTTCGACTCCGGTGCCGAGCAGCTGAAGCCGGAGTCCGTCGACGACTTCGCCGCCTACGTGGCGGGCGCGACCAAGCGGCTGGAGAAGGCCGAGGGCATCAAGGTCGACACGGTCGACCCGTTCAACGAGCCGAACACCACCTACTGGGGCACCCGCCTCGGTGCTGACGGCCAGCCGGTCGGCGGCCGCCAGGAGGGCGCCCACATCGGCCCCGAGGTCCAGCAGAAGGTCCTCGCCGCCCTGGCTCCGGCCCTGAAGAAGGCCAAGGTCAAGGCCGAGATCTCGGCCATGGACGAGACCAACCCGGGCATCTTCGCGACCAACTGGAACGCCTACCCGCAGGCCACCCGCGACCTCGTCGACCAGATGAACGTCCACACCTACGGCACCGGTCAGCGCACCACCGTGCGGGACCTGGCCAAGGCGGCCGACAAGCCGCTGTGGATGAGCGAGGTCGAGGGCGACTGGGGCGACGGCCAGAGCTTCACCGACATGCGTCCGGGTCTCGGTCTCGCCCAGCAGATGGTGAACGACCTGCGCGAACTGGAGCCCAGCGCCTGGGTGTTCTGGCAGCCGGTCGAGGACCTCGACAACATGAAGCCGGGCGGCGAGTCCGCGAAGGGCGGCAACTGGGGCAGCATCCAGCTCCCGTTCAGCTGCACCTCGACGGACACGCTGGAGTCCTGCCCGGTCCTCACCAACACCAAGTTCGACACCGCGCGCAACTTCACGCACTTCATCAAGCCCGGCGACAAGCTGATCAGGACGAACGACACCTCCAGCGCCGCCGCGGTCACCGCGGACGGCAAGGGTGCCTCACTCGTCCACGTCAACAGCACGACCGAGGCCCGTACGGTCACGATCGACCTGTCGAAGTTCCGCAAGATCGGCAAGAACGCGACCGTCACCCCGGTGGTCACCAGCGCCGACGGCAAGCTCCAGCCGCAGGCGCCGATCGCGGTCGGCGACCGCAAGGCCACCTTCACCGTGCCCGCCCAGTCGGTGACCTCCTTCGCCGTCAAGGGCGTGTCCGGCGTCGCCAAGGACGCCCCCCTGATCCGCAAGGGCCAGACCTACACGCTGACCGGCGTGCAGAGCGGCAAGGCGGTCACCGTCGCCGCGAACGGCACCAGCCTGGTCCTCGGCACCGGCAACGGCACCGCGGCCCAGCAGTGGCAGCTCGACGCCCGGTACGGCGAGACCGGCGCCCGCCAGCACTACGTGTTCGCCAACCCGGCCGAGGGCAAGCGGCTGGCGGTCCGCGACAACGTGCCCGTGGTCGAACCCGACACGGGTGAGCGCGACCCGGCCACCGAATGGGTCATGTCGACCACCGGTGACGGCACCTGGACCCTGGTGAACCCGGCCACCAGCCGGGTCCTGGAGGTCGGCGGCCAGGCGACGAACGAGGGCGCCGCCGTCACCACCTGGCAGCCCAACTCCGGCTCCAACCAGCGCTGGAGGGTCACGGACGTGACTCCGTAGCCCCCTGTCCGTCCGCTGTCTCCGCCCGCATCGCCATCCTGGTGATGCGGGCGGAGTGCTGTGCGGGGACGGGTGCGGGTGCGGGTGCAGCGCCGCACGGCGCCGCAGGCTCGTGGAGGCAGGCTCGTCGAGGCGGGCGCCGGTCGTCCGTCGGTTCGGCCGCCCACGGGGTGCTGCACAAGACCGCCCACCGAATGCTCCCCCCGGGCGTCACCTTTTGAACGCAACGGTGATCGCGGTGAGCCGGCCGCGGTCACCGCTTGAAAAGATTCCTGCTTCACGGGGCTTGCCCGACCAGACAGGTCATCAGTTAAATCAAGCCCTGAACTAAGCGGCTGGCGCGTCGGCCCCGGCGCATGTTCCGGCTCATCTCCGCGTCCTCCGCACCGCACGCGTCCGTACCCACCCGCACTCACCCCCGCAGGGACCCGTATGAGACTCAGATCCCTGGGTGTCGCGCTCGCCGCCACGGCAGCGCTGCTCACCCTCCCGACGACCCAGCCATCCGCGGCGGCGGCCGACACGCTCCTCTCCCAGGGCCGGACCGCCACCGCGTCCTCGACCGAGAACGCCGGCACCGCCGCCGCCCTGTCCGTGGACGGGAACACCGGCACCCGATGGTCCTCCGCCGCCACGGACGCGCAGTGGCTCCAGGTCGATCTCGGCGCCACCGCCACCGTCACCCAGGTGGTGCTCCAGTGGGAAACCGCCTACGGAAAGGACTACCGGCTCCAGATCTCCCCGGACGGCAGCACCTGGACCGACCTGAGGACGGTCACCGGCGGCGACGGCGGCACCGACACCCACGCCGTGTCCGGCGAGGGCCGTTACGTGCGGATGCAGGGCGTGAAGCGGGCCACCGCGTGGGGCTACTCCCTCTGGGAGTTCCAGGTCTTCGGCACCTCCGGCGGCACCACCCCCACCACCTGCGACGCCGCCGATGCCGCGCAGGGCAGGCCCGCTTCGGCCTCCTCGACGGAGAACGCCAGCACCCCCGCCTCCGCCGCCTTCGACGGCAACCCCGGCACCCGCTGGTCCAGTCAGGCCGCCGACCCGCAGTGGGTGCAGGTCGACCTGGGCTCGGCGCGGGACCTGTGCAGGATCGACCTGAACTGGGAGGCCGCCTACGCGAAGGACTTCCAGATCCAGGCCTCCGCGGACGGTCAGACCTGGAACACCCTGCGCAGCGTGACCGACGCGACCGGCGGGACGGCGGGTTACGACGTCAGCGGCTCGGGCCGCTACGTGCGGATCCACGGGACCACCCGCGCCACGCCGTACGGCTACTCGCTGTGGGAGGTCGCCGTCCACACCGGCACCGGCGGCACGCCCCCGATCGAGGGCGGCGGTGACCTCGGGCCGAACGTCATCGTCGTGGACCCGAACACCGCGAACCTCCAGCAGAGGTTCGACCAGGTCTTCGCCCAGCAGGAGTCGAACCAGTTCGGTTCCCAGCGCTACCAGTTCCTGCTGAAGCCCGGCACGTACAACGGCATCAACGCCCAACTGGGCTTCTACACCTCGATCTCCGGGCTCGGCCTCAACCCCGACGACACGCAGATCAACGGTGACATCACCGTCGACGCGGGCTGGTTCAACGGCAACGCCACCCAGAACTTCTGGCGTTCGGCGGAGAACCTCGCCATCCGCCCCGTCAACGGCACCGACCGGTGGGCGGTGGCGCAGGCCGCGCCGTTCCGCCGGATCCACGTCCAGGGCGGTCTCAACCTCTCGCCCAACGGGTACGGCTGGGCCTCCGGCGGCTACATCGCCGACTCCAAGATCGACGGCACCGTCGGGCCGTACTCCCAGCAGCAGTGGTACACCCGCGACAGCTCCGTCGGCGGCTGGACCAACGGGGTGTGGAACATGACGTTCACCGGCGTCCAGGGCGCCCCGGCCACCAACTTCGACACCGGCCCGTACACCACGCTGGACACCACGCCGGTCTCCCGCGAGAAGCCCTTCCTCTACCTGGACGGCTCCGAGTACAAGGTGTTCGTGCCGGCCAAGCGGACGAACGCGCGCGGGGTGTCCTGGCCGGCCAACGCGGGCGGCACCTCCCTCCCGCTGAGCCAGTTCTACGTCGTCAAGCCGGGCGCGACGGCCGCGACCATCAACGCCGCCCTCGCCCAGGGCCTGCACCTGTTGTTCACGCCCGGCGTCTACCACCTCGACCGGGCGATCGAGGTGAACCGCGCCGACACGGTCGTGCTGGGTCTGGGACTGGCCACGCTCGTGCCCGACGGCGGTGTCGACGCGATGCACGTGGCCGACGTCGACGGCGTCCGGCTGGCCGGATTCCTCATCGACGCGGGCGCCGTCCGCTCCGACGCACTGCTGCGGATCGGCCCGGCCGGTTCGAGCGCCGACCACGCGGCCAACCCCACCACCATGCAGGACGTGTTCGTGCGCATCGGCGGGGCCGGTCCCGGCCTGGCCACCGACTCGGTGGTCGTCAACAGCGACGACGTGCTCATCGACCACACCTGGATCTGGCGCGCCGACCACGGCGAAGGCGTCGGCTGGGAGACCAACCGGGCCGACTACGGCCTGCGGGTCAACGGCGACGACGTCCTGGCCACCGGCCTGTTCGTGGAGCACTTCAACAAGTACGACGTCGTCTGGAACGGCGAGCGCGGGCGGACGATCTTCTTCCAGAACGAGAAGGCGTACGACGTCCCGAACGCGGCCGCCGTCACCCATGACGGCATCGTCGGCTACGCGGCCTACAAGGTGGCCGACACGGTGAACCAGCACGAGGCATGGGGTCTCGGCAGTTACTGCAACTTCACGTCCGACTCCTCGATCGTGCAGCACCACGGCTTCCAGGTCCCGGTGAAACCCGGTGTGAAGCTGCACAGCCTCCAGGTGATCTCCCTGGGCGGCAAGGGTCAGTACGCGCACGTCGTCAACGACACGGGCGCGCCGACCTCGGGCTCGGACACCATCCCGTCCAAGATCACGCAGTTCCCGTGAGCTAGGCACGGCCAGGGCGTGACCACTTGCCGGTACGGCGGCCAGATCTGCCGTACCGGCAGGTCCGACCGGGGCCTCGCCTCGTCGAGAGGCCGGTCTCAGTCCTCGGCGGCACGGGCCAGGACGTCCGTGACCTGCCGATGGACGACCCCCCTGGCCTCGGCGGGCAGGGCGCCGAACTCCGTGCGGTCCAGGGCTCGCAGCGCCTCGTCGGGACCGGCCTCGCACGGAACGCTCTCGCTGAGCACCTCGTAACCGTCGCGGGCGGCGACCCGCAGCAGCCGGTGGCCGTCGCCGTCGGCGTGGACGGCGGTCGCCACCACGAAGGGCGGCGGGCCGCCGGCGTCCGCGGGAACCTTGTGGTAGCCGCTTACGACGGGTTCACGCCAGCGCAGGCCGAGCAGCAGGTGACGCTTGGCCAGCACCTCGGCGAGATCGGTCTCGTACACCCGGTCGGGTTCGAGCACCGTGGCCCGCGCGTCCAGCACGAGGACGGCGGGCAGCAGACACCGCAGGGTGCTGCCGACGATGTTGCCGCCGACGGTGGCCGTCCTCCGCACGGCTCCGGTGCCGACGGTGGAGGCGGCCCGGCGCAGTACCTCCGGCACCTCGCCGTCGATGCGGTGCAGCACCACGGCCGCGCCCAGCGTCCCCTGCCCGACCGCGTTGGCCGCGGGCAGATCACGCAGCGACATGGCCAGTTCGGGGAATCCGTCCCGTTGCCAGCCGGCCCACACGAGAGTGGCCCCGCCTATCGGTACAGCACCCTCAGCGAGGCATTCCTGCGCTTCGGATATGGAGGTGGGAAGACGCAACAACACGGCGACCTACCTGCCTTCCCGGAGAAGTGGCGGTCGACGGGTGCGGAACCGGCGCCTCCGCCATGTGATCACTGGCAGAGCGCATTCTGCCCACGCCCGTGGGGGCGCGTACAGAGCTCACTGACGAGCCGCGTGCGCCCCTCGTGTGAGTGACGGGCGAGCGCCCGCGGCGGCCGTCAGCCGTGGGACGGCCGCCGACCGGGGACGGCGCCTGTCGGTGGACACCGGCCGGGACTTCGGTGGACACCGGCCGGGAATGTCGGAGGACGCCGGTCGGGGAGGTCCGCGGACACCGGACATGCATGACGGCGACGGAAAATCCGTTGCGGCCTGTTTCTCCTCCCCGGACCCTGCCCTCATGTCCTACGTCCTTCGTTCGGCCACGCTCGCCGACGCGCCCGCCGTCACCGACCTGCTCAACGCGGTCGACCTGATCGAGATCGGCCGGCCCGAGACCGACCTGCACACCGTCGAGGCCGATCTGTTGCACCCGGAGACCGACCTCGCCCAGGACTCCTGGCTCGCCCTCGACGGAAACCGCCCGGTGGCCTACGGCCTGCTCTGGGACGAGTCGTCCGGTGAGCGCGTCGACATCGACCACTACGTCCTGCCCGAGCACCAGGCGGCCGGCCGGCTCCTGCTGGAGGCGATGGAGGCCAGGGCGCTGCGCAAGGCCCACGAGAACGGTTGCGCGCGAGCGGTGGTCCACCTCCATCTCAACGTGCGGCCCACCCTCGACACCGAGGTGCTCCGTAGCCGCGGCTGGTACGTCGTACGCCGATACCACGTGTTGCGCCGTCCCCTGGACCGGGCCGCCGACCTCACGCCCGTGCCGCCCGCCGGTGTGCGGGTGCGGGCCTGCGCCGACGAGGCAGACCGCAGGCGGGTGCACGAGCTGTACCAGGCGAGCTTCGCCGACCACTTCGACTTCCAGCCGCGCGGCTACGCGCAGTGGCTGCACGACGTCGACGCGCAGGGCCTCGACTGGTCGCTGGTGTGGATCGCCGCCACGGACGAACTCGGCGACACCGGTTTCCTGCTGGCGCGCGACGACCGTGAGGCAATGGGCTGGATCCGCAGCATCGGCGTCCTGCGCGAGGCCCGCGGCAGGGGCGTCGCCGGGCTGCTGCTGAGGCACGCCTTCGCGGCGTTCGCCGCGCGGGGCCGGGACACGGTCGGCCTCGGCGTGGACACCTCGAACGCCACCGGCGCACCCGAGCTGTACGCGCGCAACGGGATGACCGTGCACTACGCCGTCGACACCTGGGAGGCGGTACTGAGCTGAGCGCACTGCGGCTCCCTCCTGTTCAGTTGCCGAGGGCCAGCCAGGGCCGCGGATCGGCGTAGTAGCCGTCGTGGACGACCTCGAAGTGCAGGTGCGGGCCGGTGGACAGGCCGGTCGAGCCGACCCGGCCGACCGGGGTGCCGGTCCGCACGCTCTGCCCGGCTCTCACGCCGAGCACGGAGAGGTGGCTGTAGGTGGTCTCCAGCCGTTTGCCGTCGATCGTGCCGTGGTCGATGACGACGCGGTTGCCGTACGCCCTGGTCATGGCCGCGAAGACCACCCGGCCGTCGCGGGCGGCGGCGACCTGTGCCCCCTGGGGCGCGCCGAAGTCCACTCCGGTGTGCAGCTTCGTCACGCCCGTGAGGGGGTGCTGACGGGAGCCGTACGGGGAGGTGATGACGAGGGTGGCCACGGGCGGGGCCAGGATCGCGTCGGCGGGGCCGCCGGCGGCCGGACTCTCGCGGTCGAACGCCTCGTAGCGCGGCAGGAGTTGCCTGACCTCGGCGAGGTAGGTCCGGGCCCCGGCGGGCACACGGCCGGCCGCGGCGACCTCCCGGCCGCCCACGGCGAACGCGGCGAGGGTGAGGTCCACCAGGTCGCCGGTGACGGTGCCGTCGGTCCTGAGGCCGGTGACCTCCCCGGCGAGGGCGCAGTCCTGGCGGCCGAGCGCCATGATGGCGTCGGCGGGGTCGCGGGGCGAGGAGTTCCCGTTGCCGTCGTCGTCCTTGCCCCAGGTACGCCACTCCGCGTCCGTGAAGCCGGCGATGCCCTGCTCCGCGGAGAGCCGGCCGGTGTCGTCCTGCCAGCCGGAGAGCTGGTCGATCTGCGCGGCGAGCAGGGACGGCGTGACGACGGTGCAGCCGGCCGCGGCCTTGCGCAGCCACGGCACATAGGTCTCGTTCACCCCGGGCACGGTGACCTGCTGCCCGTCGGTACCTGGTGTCCAGTCGGAGGGCAGCCCGCCGGTGAGCGCGAGGAAGCCGGCGACCGCGGACAGGGTGAGCAGGCCGGGCAGCGCCAGGAAGGTGAACGCTCCGGGACCGCGTCGGCGGCTGGCTCTTATACAAATTTCCGAGCCCACGAGAAAGGCGGAAAAACCGTATGCGGTTTTTGGCTTGAAAAAAAAAAAAAAA
>NZ_JARGEF010000179.1:0-17575 GCF_033794725.1 Streptomyces sp. ID05-39B
AGTGAGCACGCTGGGTCACCGACCACCCCCGCCACGGCCATCCGCTGAGCGGCGGCGTCAAGCCGGCAACAACCACGTGGTACACGTCCGCGACGGCAATGGCCGCCGCTCAGCGGATGGCCGTGGCGGGGGTGGTCGGTGACCCAGCGTGCTCACTGGCAGCCGCAGGGCGGCCGGACCCGGGCCTGGTAGCGCAAGGCGGCCGTATCGGCATCGGCCACTATGGCCGTTACTGGTGCCTGGTCTGGTAGGAGGAGGCAGTAAGACGTTCGGCTCTGTTCCATAGTCGGTGGTGACGGGCGCCGTTGACGTCGTGGCGGGCCATCACCGCTGTACGGATCCCCGCGCCGGACCCGTCTTCCCTGGGGGAAGGATCCCGGACAGGCCCCTCCCCCCGGGCTCGCCCTGCCCACCGCGGCAACGCCGCCCGTCACGCCGCCTTGCCCGCCACGAGTCGGACGGGTACCTCGGCGTACGTGTTCAGGATCGTGTTCTGCGCGATCACCGGGTCGCCGGTGAACTCGAAACGCTCCACGGACTCGAGCAGCGCGTGGATCAGGGCGTGCAACTCCATGCGGGCGATGCCCTGGCCGACACAGTTGTGCGCGCCGTGTCCGAACCCGAGATGGTCGAGGGGATTGCGGCGAAGGTCGAACTCGTGCGCGCGTTCCCACTTCCGCTCGTCACGGTTGGCTGAGGCGAACAGCGCCCACACCCGGGCGCCCTGCGGGATTGTCACCCCGCCCAGCTCCGTGTCGCGGGCCGCGACGCGGGTCAGGCCCCGCACGGGAGTCTCGAGCCGGAGCAGCTCGTTGATCGTCGAGGCCACCAGAGCGGGCTCGGCGCGCAGCGCGGCCCACTGGTCCGGGCGCTCGGCGAACAGGACGAGCAGATGGCCGATGGCCGCGGCCGTGGTCTCCAGCGACGGCCCGATGAAGTCGACGAGGAGGAGCGGGCACTTCTCCTTGGCGATGACGCCCTGATCGGCCGCCTCCAGCATGGCGGCACCGGGGCTGTGGGGCGCGAGTTCCCCGTTCGCCGCGAGCTCGTGGGCGAACGCGAACAGACGTTGGGTCATCTCCATGTTGTGCGGGGTGCGTTCGGAGCGGGGACCCAGCAGGTCGTTGCCCACCTGTCCCCATGCGTAGAGATGTTCGCGATTGCGTTCGGGTAGTCCGAGGTAGTCGGGGATGACCAGCATCGGCATCGCCTGGGCCAACTCGGTCACGCCGTCGATCTCGCCCCGGGCGACGACTTCGGCGACGAGGTCGCGCGCCTTGCCCGCGATCTCCTCGGCACGCGCCCGCAGGGGTCCGGGCCGTAGCCCCGCCCCCACGACGGAGCGCAGCACCTCGTGCTCCGGAGGGTCGCTGACGAGGGTGACGCCCCGCATGATCTGGTTGACATCGGGATCGAATCCCACGCCCTCGCCCGAGAGGAAGGCGTCATGGTCGGCGAGCGCGGCTTTCACCTCGTCGTACCGCGTGATCGCGTACACGTCCGGTTCGCGCAGCCGGACGACGCCGCCCAACTCCCGCAGGTGCCGATACTGCTCGTAGCGAGTGGGCCGGTCCGAGGACGCGAACATGTCGATCTCTGTCGTGGGTACGACGGCCACGGGTTCCTCCTCGAGCGTCGCCGAGGCAACCGGCGCGGTCCCATGCCCTGGCCGGGGACAACACGCCTCCCCTGCTTCGCTTCCTCGTTCGAGCCGAACACATGATCCTGATCTTGCTCGGCGGAAGCGGCCGCCAAACCGCTTCGCGGTGACGGCCGGCCCTCCGCCCGCAGCCGGACCTCGTGCCCTACTCACCGACGACGACCCGCAGGTGGCAAAAGCAGCGGCCGCCAATCCGTCGCTTTCCCGGCCGTAATGGCCGTCAGGGTCGTATCCGAGGCTCTGGCGTGCTCGATGCGTCAGCACCCATACGTGGCAGTGGGGCCCACGCGGCCTCACACTCGAGATCTCAGCATCTCGACCTCACAGCCCGGCGCGAAGGGGTCGAAGCCCTGCTCGATCAGCGAGCGAACTGCCAGCAGGCTTCGCAACGACGCCCACGCGTGGATCACGTCAAGGTCGATGTCCGTGCCGTACCCGGCGATGACGTCGTCGAGGTGCTCCTCGTGTCCGAGTACGAAGGTGGCGAGGTCGTACAGGGCATCTCCCTGGCCCGCCTCGGACCAGTCGATGATGCCGGTGACCTCGTCGCCGTCGACGAAGACGTGCGCGATCTGCAGGTCGCCGTGCGTGAACGCCGGAGTCCACGGCCGCAGCGCGGCCTCGGCGACTTGGCGGTTGCGGGTGACCAGGTCGGCCGGCAGGACGCCGTTCGTCACGAGCAACTCGCACTCGTCGGCGAGTTCCTTCGTCAACTCGTCGACGCTCCGGCCGGCCCGGCCAGGCCAGGGCGGCAGTGGCGCGTCGTGCAGCTTCCGGATGGCGGCGCCCGCCGCGGTCCACGCGGCCGACGACCCTGTCGCCGGCCCGCCGAGGCGCCCGAGCGTCGTGCCCGCAAGTGCGGCTGTCGCGAGCACGTGCGGCTTGCGCCACAGGACCTCCGGGGTCGGAACCGGCGCGAAGGACATCGCCTTCACCTCGACGTCGATGCGCGCCTGATCGGCGTCCACCTTCAGGAACACGTCGCCGACGCGCAGAGTCGCACGCTCGGAATGGGCGACGACGACTTTGACCTCATCCATGGGCGACCACTATCCCGGGACTGATCGCCAACGTCGCCGGGTTTTCCTCTTGCGAGTACGCGGCTGACCGCGTACGGCTGCCCAGCGGCTCGTGCCCGACACCGACCTCTGACCAGGTCAAGCCCACCACTTTTCATGATTCCTGAGAGAGCATCCGATCAGCTTTCACATGGAGGCGGACGACGCCCTGCGTGCGGGCGGTGTCGACTGTCCGCCGGTGGCGGCCACGATCGTCAGCTTCATCGGGGTCCTCCTGCGGTGAAGGCGGCACGGTGGTCCTGCGCCCAGGTGGCGTACGTACGTGCCGGGCGACCCAGCAGCCGCCGCACGGTGTCGGTGGTGGGCCCGGCCTGGCGGGCGTAGTCGGCCAGCGAGCCGAGCAGCCGGTCAGGGACCTCGTCGGGCAGGCCGGCGGCGAGCATGCCGCGGCGGATCTCCTCCGGTGCGGCCTCGACGAAGGACAGTGTCCGCTCGAGCGCCGCGCCGAGCGCGGCCACCCTCTCCGGCTGGCTCAGCGACCGTTCCCCGGTGAGCAGGTATGTCTGACCGCGGTGCCGCGGGTGGGTCAGGGCGAGGGCGCCCACCGCGGCGATGTCACGCTCGTCGACGGTCGAGGTCCGCGCGTGCGGGTACGCCCCCCGCACGGTCCCGGTCGCCCGGATCTGCCCGGCCCAGGCCAGGGTGTTGGCGGCGAAATCGGCGCAGCGCAGGATCGTCCAGTCCAGGCCGCTCCCCTTGGCGATCTCCTCGACCGCGTGGAACTGCTGCCGGAAGCGTGCGCCCAGGCCATCGTGGCGCAGATCGACGGACTGCTGGCCAAGGAATCCGAGTACACCGACTACGTCCCGGTCCGCGGCAAAGCCGCCTTCTGACCCGCCGAACACCCCACACCCAGCCCCTGCCGCCTCGGCGCCCGCCGAGGCGACCCCGTCCTCGCTCGACTCCTCGGTCGACTCCTCGCTCGACCGTCCTGGCACCACCAACCACGAAAGGCGACAACCATGACGACAGCACGGCCCGCCCTTGACCCCGAACTGCGTGAACTCCTGGCCGGCATGCCGCTGATGTCCCAGCTCAGCCTGGAAGTGCTGGCACAGGTACGCCCGTTCTCCTCGATGCCCGTCGAACCCCTCCTCGAAGGTCGCGCGATCGACCGGCGCGAGGTCACGGCTACGAGTCCGGACGGCACCACGATCCCCATGTCCGTCATCAGTCCCGCGAACACCGATCGCACCACCGCCGCGCCCTGCGTCTACTGGATGCACGGCGGCGGGATGGTCATGGGCGACCGCTTCTCACAGATCGACATCCCGCTGGAGTGGCTCGACGAGCTCGGCGCCGTCGTCGTCTCCGTCGACTACCGGCTCGCGCCCGAAACCACCGGCATGATCCCGGTCGACGACTGCTACCAGGGACTGCTCTGGATCGCCGAGCACGCCGCCGAACTGGGCATCGACCCCGCCCGGATCATCGTCGCAGGCGCCAGCGCGGGTGGCGGCCTCGCCGCCGGCGTCACGCTGCTGGCCCGCGACCTCGGCACCCCGACGATCGCCGCCCAAGTCCTCATCGGCCCCATGCTCGACCACCGCAACACCACGACCTCCAGCCTCCAGTACTCGAACGGGCCCGGCGTCTGGACCCGCGAGATGAACGGATTCGGATGGCGCTGCCTCCTCGGCGACCTCACCGACAACGAGGTACCCGCATACGTCTCACCCGCCCTGGCCGACGACCTCGCGGGCCTGCCCGCCACCTACATCGACACCGGCTCCGCCGAAGTCTTCCGCGACGAGGACACCGACTACGCCACCCGCATCTGGGCAGCCGACGGCCAGGCCGAACTCCACGTCTGGGCAGGCGGCTTCCACGGATTCGACGCCCTGTACCCGCAGGCTCACATCTCGGCCACGGCCCGCCGAACCCGAACCGACTGGCTCACCCGAGTCCTGCCCGCAAACCCCGCCGCATAGCGCCACCGCGTGGCCGGACGTGGTGCCGGGGCTGCCCGGGCAGCGGAGGAACGGCCGCGCCGCGGCTGCCCTCGCAGCCGGTGCAGCCGTCCTCGCCGTGGATGTGACCGGCCATCAAGACGAGAAGACGTGCTCCGCGCCGCCTACCTCGCCGGCGGCCCGGCGTCGATCCGTGACACTGCCCAGCCAGCCCAGCAGGAATCCGGCCGGCACCGTCACCAGGCCCGGGATCGTCACGTCCCAGATCCTGAAGTCCTGGTCGGGGAAGATCGACGCGGGTGTGCCGGACGTGTACGGCGACAGCACCAGCGCCGCGATGCTCAGCACCGTGGCTCCCCACAGGCACCACAGCGCACCGCGGGCGGTGAAACCGGGCCAGTACAGGGCGTACAGCAGAACGGGCGCGAGGGCGGCGCCGCAGACGGCGAGCCAGAGCGTCGAGACGACCACCAGGTTCCAGTCGGCGAGGACGACCGCCACGAGCGCGGCGGCAGTGCCCGTCAGCGCCGCCGACCACCGCGACGCGGTTCCAGCCGCCTTGTCCGCCGGGCGGCTACCGGCGGTCTTGCCGTATGCGCCCAGCACGTCCCGTCCCAGGGCGATGCCGGCGGCGAGGGTCACATCCACGACGGCCGCGAGCGCGGTCAGGAAGAGGACGCAGGCCAGGGCCGCGACCAGGAGGCCGCCGCCGTCGAGCGCCCGCCCCAGCATCAGCGGCGTGAAGACCTGCGCCGACGGGCCGGCCTGGCGCAGCGCCTCACCGACGAGGGCCGCGGCGCCGACGCCGACGACGGTGAGCGCTCCGTACAGCAGGGTGAGTTCGGTGAGCATCCAGCGCCCGACGGTGCGGGCGCCGCGCGGGCTCTTCGTCGAGATCGCCCGCATGAGTACGGCGGGCATCGCCAGCGTGGCCATCGACATGCCGACGGTCTGCCCGATCCGGTTCACGGCGCCCACCCACCCGTCACCGGTGTAGCCGCCCGGACGCAGATACGCCTCGCCCATCCGCGAGCCGTGCGCGGCGGCGTCGAGCAGCCGCCCGGGGTCCCCGCCGAAGCGGTTGAGCACCAGCACGGCAGCGACCACCAGCACGGGCAGGGCGATCGCCGACTTCGCGATCATCACCACGCCGGTGCCCCGGATCCCGCCACTGACAGCGAGCGCCGTCATCACGCAGCCGATCACCACGATGCAGCCGGTCCGCGTACCGGGCTGCCCGATCAGCGCCGCGGCGACGTTGCCGACCACCACCAACTGCACGACCAGCAGAGGGAAGCAGACGAGCAGGGTCACCGCGCCCCACGAGACGCGCACGGCGGGCCCGCCGCTGCCGCGCGCGTCCAGCATGTCAGCGGCCGTCAACGAGGCGTGCCTGCGCAACGGCTCGATGATCAGCACGAGGAGCAGCATGACCCCGATCAGGCTGCCCAGCATCACGCCGAGGCCGTCGAAGCCGGACGTGGCGACCATGCCCACCAGTACGGTGACCGTCGCGACCGTGGTGGTGTCGCCGCCCATCGCGATGCCCTGCTGCCAGGAGCGCAGCCTGCGGTTCTCGGACCGCACGAGAGCCCGGTCGTCCTCGTCGGCGCCGGTGGCGATGCACAGCAGCAGGCAGATCACGACGAACACCGAGAACACGGCGAAGACGAGGGACCGGGACGAGGGATCGAGCAGCGTGGTCACGACCACCTCCGGGCACCCGGCTGCGGCTCGAGCCGGTCGACCCGTCGCCCGTACACCACGAGCGCGTGCACACCGACTCCGAACGGCACCACGGCCAGGAGCACACCGAGGCTCACCGGCCCGGCGATCCTCGTACCGTACAAGGCCGGTACGAGGGAGGCGGGCAGCACATAGAGCAGCCAGGCCACGGCGATCCGGACGCCGAGCCGCAGCCCGACGGCCAGGCGCGCCGCCTCCTCGGCATCGGGTCGCTCGTGCTCCGCGGGAGGTCGCCCGGCGGCTGCGAATGCGTCATGGTGCGGCGGCCCATGCCAGGGCTGCGGTCCGAAGGACATGTGGGCGGCTCCGCTCACGTCGATCCGACACCCCGGAAGGGGTGCGAGTACGGGTGTGGGGGTGAGCGCGGAGTCAATCAGACACATGCGCGTACCCGCACGCCCCGGACGCAGGTCTGTTCGTCCGCCCAATACGGAGCCGTGTGGACGGTGATCGGGCACTGCGCGATCGGGACAGGCGGCAGCAGTGGCCGGGACGGTCCTGACACTCGGCGGCCGCGCCGGCCCGGACGCGGCTGCTGAACCTGGCGGCCCCGGCACCGGAGCGGACCCAGCCCGCTTCCGCCCGCGCGCTCCCGGCCGCACGGCGCAGACAATCCGCCGCAGGCGCAGGGCCACCGGTACTCCGAAGCCCAGCGCATCGCGCTCGGAGCCCCCGTTCCGCGGGCCGGGTACGACCCGGCCCTCTGGCTCCGGGAGTCCCTGGTCACGGTCGGCGCCCCGCAACGTACGGCAGCGCGAAGCGCACCGCTTCTGCAGACGATTTCGCCTTCCCCACCGGACTCGAACACCACTGGCTCTACCCAGGCCACTTACGGGCTGACCGCCTGCCCCACGTCCTTCACGCCAGAAGAGCTACACATCCTGGTCGGCGCATCCTCACGTGCTCGGTGGTTCCGGGGGCATCTTGGCGATGGTCACAACGGTCTCGGCGCGGACGCTGAAGACCTTTTTGCCGTCGGCGGTGGTGAACTCCACAAATGCGTCCCTCACCGCGAAGTCGTCTGCCTCCACCTTGCGTTCCCTCAGGGGCGGGGTCCTGGGCGTCGTGTACTCGACGAGATAGACGTTCACGCGTGCACCTCCCGTAGCTGATGCGACATCGTCACATCTGTACACCTCGCGCGCTGCGCACCGACCCGATGAGGGAAGGCCGTCACGCGATCGGCCAGCCATTCAGGTGACTGGCTACGTCTCAGCGCGCCTCGCTCCGAATGTCGGGCGAATATGACGGAGGAAATACGACGAGGTGAGGAGCGTCTCGATGACGTACGCAGTCACATTCCTGGGAACGTCATCCCTTCCTGTGGCGTCCAGCGGCGGTGCATATCGGATCTGGTCGTACAAGGTGGAGGGCTCCAACACCGAGATCGTCACCGGGCGCCGGATGACCATGGCCTTCCCGGGCAGCGTCACGGTGGTGGACCCCAGCGCCTATCCCGGCGTGGACGCGCTGGGCGGGACTCTCGTGTGGCGGAGCCCGGACGGGACACGCCAGTACGTGGCGGCCCGGGCCAGCGGGCCCGGCAGCGTGGTGATCGCGTTCGTCGCCGCGGCGCAAACATCCAGCGGCCAGGTCCAGCTCTTCAAGGCCACTCCCGGCAACGATTTGGTGGAGGTCCAGTTCGAAGCCGTTCCCGACGGCGGCGGGGCCAGTCATTCCCAGCGTCTGGTCGTGCCCGCTGCCGGTGCGCCCGCGTTCACTGGACGGCCGTTGTACGACTTCGCGGGGTCGCTGCCGTACGACAGCGAGTTGTTCGGCGTCTATCAGCCGCTGTCCGGGTGGGTGGGGGCGACGGCCGGAATGTCTGCGAAACCGATCCACCCCCCGTCGTCCGATATCGGCAACCTCGCGCGTGAGAATTTCCACGGGAGCGACGCCCTCACGCTCCTCCAGCCCGGTCTGAGGGCCTTGGCCGAGCGCTACAGCGTCGGCGCGGGGGGAGCACTGTCGCCGGTGGGGTTGGTCAACCTCTTCCGCGAGTACTTCTTCGAGTTCGACAACTTCCTGGGCACCCCCTCGGGCCACATCTGGGTCAGCCCGGGAGGCACCGTCGAGGTGGTGGAGAGCAGCACACGGCGCACCCTGGTCGAGAAGGTGGTGGAACAGTCGGAGGAGGTCTCCCGCAAGAGCGAGGAGAGCCTCACCGATCAGACAGATGTCTCGGACGCCGTCAAGGAGGAGAACTCCAACGACACGAAACTCGGCGTCAGCGCCACCGGTGGGGTGAACGCCAAGATCTACCATGCCGACGCCAGTCTCAGCTTCAGTACCCAGAACACCGTCAAGCGAGGTGCCGAGACGACGCACAAGCGCGCCCGCACACAGACTTCCAAGGTCACCAGCGAGATCAAGCGGAACTTCAAGACGACGTTCAGGACGGTAACGGAGACCACCGACACGTCGAGCCGCCGCTACGTCCTGCAGAACACGGGCACCGAGCTGGTGAACTACGAGATGCGGCGCAAGATGCGCAAGGTCGGCATCCAGCTGCAACACATCGGAACACGTCTGTGCTGGCAGATCCACCTCCTGGATCCCGGCAGGGAACTCGGCCTGGGGGACATGGTGCACGTCGTTCCCGCGCCTGACCTCAGCGCGATCCAGAAGCCCGAGAAGATCCCGGAACCGGCGAGCAAGGAAGTGCCCTACCACTTCGACATCACCTTCCAGCACGAGCAGGGGCCGGACGAAGAGGCCGAGCTGACCTATCTGCCCGAGTCGGGCAATGATTGTCGGGGATTCAACGATACTCCCGACTACCTCCCGGGGAAGGACGACATCATCCAGTTCTGCTTCCCCAAGCCGCTGCCACCCGTCCCGGAGGGCTACACCTTCAGCAAGGTTCATTCCCTGGACAAACACGGCGCCCAGGTCGAGTTCGCACCGTTCACGGTGAATACGTCGACCAATCCGCACACGCTCAACGTGAAAATGACGTACGCCAATTTCCAGGGCCGCAAATCCCTGCCATTCGATGTCACGCTCGTCTACGAGCCGACGGATGAGGCCAAGAAGAAGGTCAAGGACCTCAACGACGCCGCACAGGCCGAGTATCAGAAAGACGTCGACCGGCTCCAGCACGAGGCGTACGGCCAGGCCGTCCGTGAGCGGCTGCGCCTGATCAGCTCGATGCGTCTGCGCTCCTCCGAGGACCTGCGCAATGAGGAGCGGCGGTGCGTGTTCCGGAAACTGCTCAAGCAGCTACCGAAGGACATTTACCCTACGCTCAACAACAACACGCCGTACCTGGAGGCAGAAGAGATCCAGAAGTTCTTCGACGTCGACGAGATGCTGTACTTCGTCTCCCCCGACTTCTGGCGCGCTGGCGCGGTGAACGCGCCCATGCCCTCCGAAGACAGCACCGGCAGGTATCCCGTACGCGCCATCCCGAAGCCCGAACCCGGCAAAGCACTGCCGCCTTTGGCCGGCCAGACGGTCGCAGGATGGTATTCCGGTGCAGATTCCTACGCCCTGCCCAATAGCACGTCGCCATCGCCGCCGTACGAGTGGCGGGTCAACTACCTGATCTCCGAAGAGACCGTGCCGGCACCCCTCGGAAGCTCACTGGGCTGGCTGATCCAGATCGACGCCGACGAGCGCCGCAATGAATTCCTCAACGCAGCCTGGGCCAAAGTGGTCCTGCCCGTCCGGCCCGGCCAGGAACAAGCAGCGCTCGCGTGGCTGAAGAAGGTCGAAGGAGAAGCCGGCCTCGGCAAGACGTACACCAGACAGGACGACGACCCTGCCGACTACCAGGGCAAGACGGTCGGCCAGGTTCTGGACCTCCTCGCAACGCACCTGCGGTCCCTGGCCCAGGAGAAGTTCGACACGACGCTCGCCGCCGACAGGGTCTTCGAGAACGGATTCGATCCCCTGGCCGGCGGCTTCCGCCCCGCGGAGCCCTATCAGATCTTCGATCAATGGGTCGAGGTGCTCCCGACCGACCAAGTCGTCGCCGTCAGTGTGAAGTACGACCCCAAGACAGGCCAACAACTGTGAACACGACGCACCCGAGCCTCAGGACAGCACTGGCTCTCGGGCATGCGGACGCGGCAGCGTACACAGTCTCTCGGACGACTGGCGGATCACCGTCTCCAGCGCGGGCAAAGAGCTCACGGCACACCCCGGACGTGCGCTCCACCTCACGCAGGGAGACGTCGGCGACGAAGTGCGGCAGCAGGCCATGAAGGCACATCATTGCCCTGGCCACGATCACGCCGCTCAGTCGAATTTATCGACGAAAGATCACGTCCCCTCAAAACGCGTGATCAATGGCGTGCCACTGGAAGAGCAGGCAGCAGCATAAACGACGACACCCCCGGACGTGCGGCGAGTAAGGTTACCAGCCCAATGATGACTGACGCATTCGCCCGGTTTCAGCCGCTCCAGGGCCCCGGCTACAACGTCCTCAAGCCTGATGGCACAGCCGACACCGATCTCCTGCTGCCGCTCATGTTCCACCGGGATCGCGCCATCGACGTACCGGGGCGGCGCGTCTTGGATGCGAGTAAACCCGATGGTCTCAACGTCCGGACGGTCCAATACACCGACATCATTGGCGGCCTGGCGGACGAGCACGGGACGGTGCTCGTGGCGGAACGAGAAAAGGGCACCCAACTCTTCCTCATGTGGGTTTCGCGGACCGCCGCGCTGCATCTGAAGGGCCGAACCCCGGAAAAAGTCAATGTGCATTTCCTCTTTCATCCACCAGCGTACCGAGACTGTTATACCGAGACCGCGTACTGGACCGGCACTTGTGGCATCGACGGAAAGGAGAGACACTGTGTCGATCAGGGATTCAAAGGGCAGCAGCCTTACGTCCAGCTCGGTGAGCGCTACCTATGCACGGACTTTCGGGCGGTGGCCCAGCATTTGCTGGCGTCGGACCGGTTCGAGCCGAATGTAATCTACGTAGTTCCGGTGGCGTCCACACGAGGTGGCAACTTCGACGACCTCCTCACGGCCGAGACCCTGACCCGCGCAGTCCAGGACGTGATCATCTTCGCTTCCCAGAAACTCGCGGGAAGTACCGTTGTGGACGGCTTCGTTGACTTCGGCGAGGTGATGCTGTCCGGCTACAGCCACAGCGGCGATCGCGTGGAGAAGTTGCTTCTCACCCTGAGTGACACGCCGTTCTTCCGCAGACATCTCTCACAGATCAACCTTTTCGACCCAAATCTCGATGAAAAGGATGCGGGAATCCGTTTGGCGCGATTCAAGGCGCTTCTCGAAAAGACAGCCCTATGGAAGAAGAAGATCAATCGCGATGCCCGGATTTTCGTCTACACCTCTTATGGAGATCACCAACAGGCAATGCTCGGCAGCGACCTGAAGCTCGAGTCACCAACCGCGGTGAACCTCGACACCGTCGACTGGAGTGTCGACCGGAGCGGTGCTCCGCCCCCGAAGAGGGCCAAGGGCGGGCGGCCACGGGGCAGTGGCATCGAAGCCTATGACCACGACCGCACCGTGGGTCTGGTCCACATTCCGATCGCGTTCTTCCGGCACTGGCTCGAGACTGAACTCGACAACCCGTCCGGCTGGGACCATGCCACGCGGGACAGCGGCCACGGACACGGCTGGATCCTCCGCACGCTCATGTCACATGCGCTGTCCCATGCCACACCGTCATGGTTCGGCGCACAGCGCGGCTTCAAGGCGGCCACTCCGATCGAGAAGTCAAAGCCGGAACGACCGGTGCTCCCAGACGGCTGAAATCCTGTCGCGGCACTGAGGAGCGAGCATCTCCTTCGAAGAGCTGCCGGATCTGCTCCCCGATTCCGCGAAGGGAACGTTGTGTGGACACCAAAGCCGACGGTCGGTCGCGGGGCGGATCTCATCAACGACGTACACAGGCGGCCGGGCAACTCACCCCGCTGCTCACCCAACGATTCGGACAGCGTCGCATTCTGCCGCTGTCCGGTGTTGCACGCACAGTGTGGACCATCATGCTGCCGCTCACTCCCCCAACCGACTTCGGCCTGCTCTTCGTCGCCGGGGTCTTCAACCCGTCGTTCACCACGTACCGCATGGCGGCCACACCGGACGCTTTCATGTCCCGCGTCGGCACCTCCTGGTCCGTCGACTCAAAGGCCATGCCGGGCCGCCTTCGTGAGCGCCGGTGGCCTCATCGCCGCCTCAGCCGGCGTACGCGGTGCCCTGCTCATCACCGGCCTGCTGTGCATGGTGAGCGCGCTGCTCCTGCCATGGCGCAAGGCACGCTTCTCCACCGGGCATGTTCCAGCGCCCACGACGGAAGCGGTTCCTCCCCAGGTCGGCGCAACCGGCCGCCGCCTCCGGACCGGGTCGCCGACCTCGGCACCGGCACCGGCCGCCCGCCCCTCCAGGTCCACGCCGGCGACTGCCAACAGCAGGCAAGCGGCGCAGCCCTGTCGGCCGCGACGAGGCCCGCCGTCGACGTGCCGCCGCCGACCGGACCGATGACCGAAATCCCTTCCGGCTGGATACGCTTCACCACCGCTGGCGGCCCCCGACGCTGCCCGTGAGAGGTTCGGCATGGTTGAGCGACCCACGACCTGCGGGGCGGCACGCCTCGACGTGGCCGGGCGGCGCATAGGCCCCGCGTAGTCTGCTCGGTGCAGGTCAGGACCGAGGGCGCGCATCATTCGGCCAGCAAGTCGCGGTCGTCTGCCTGAAGTGGACGGGTGCTCAGCAGGACGCCTGACTGCTGCGGCTCCTGAGTGCCGCGCAGCGCAGACTCGGTTGGCGGGGACGGCTGCGGCACGAACTCAAAGACGCGCATCTGAGGGATCGGCCAACGGAGTTCCTCACTTTCTGGGACTCCGTTGCGCGTGTGCTCCTTGCCGGATCCTGCACTTGGAGGAGACCTGGCCGATGAGTTCCCAGAAGCACACGAGGGCGGTGACGGGAGGGACCCCGAACATCACGAATGCCATCAGTGAGCGGGAGGAGTGGCCCACACACAGAGCTGCGGCCATGGCCGAGGCGGCGAGGAGGACGGCCCAGGAGCGGCGCGCGCGGCGGTGTTGCACCGTGGCCCGAAGGATCGACAGCGCCGCCACGAACCACGGTCCGTACACCGCGAGCGGCCACCATCGCGCCACCGTGTCGGGCAGCATGCCCTCGGCGATCGTGCGGAGCTGTCCGTAGGTGTAGGCGACCGACCAGCCCAGCAGGCACGCCGCGCAGAGGGCGATGGCGACGATCAGGATCGTGGCGAAGCTGATGCGCCGGCCCGCCAGGAAGCGCGGCTTGTCCTGCATGCGCCGCCGGTCGCTCCTGCGCTGCGGCCTGTCCATGAGGTCGGGGGAGGGCTGCTGGTGCGGCGCCGGGGACGACAGCATCGCGGCCAGCTCGTCGTCCGGGTCCCAGCCGTCCAGTACGGCGGTGGTGTGCTGTGGCGCGCTGTCCCAGGACTGGACGTGCGGGGCGCTGTCCCTGGCCTGTTGGCTGGGGAACGGAATGCTGTCGTATTGACTCCCCGGTTCCTCTCCCGCCCTGGGGGTGTAGGAGTGGGCGTAGAAAAAGCCGTCATTGCTGAACCTGTCCACTGCAGTTCCCCATGCCCTCTTTCAGGACGTCGCGTCGGGCACACGAGACGCGGACGACACCGAAATTGCCGCGGTATCGCTGCCGCGAATAATTTTAACCGCCCTCAAGCATTCCGCTTCGAGGCCGCCGATCACGGCCAGGACCGTTTCTCCGAACGTTTCTCGCTTTGTCACGTCCACATAACGAGCGCCATGCGAGAAGTGGCGTGCTGCATCAGAGGGAACAAACCGCCCGAACGGGTCACGGGCGGGCCGGTATAAGATTCTGGCCCAATAAGAACATGAATCAGCAGACACTTCGCCTGCGACGAAGAGCCGGATTGGGTAGGCCCGTCACCCGACCGGCGAGCGCCAGGAAAGACAGTACGAGACGCCGTCCGAGGCCAGACGTTAAAGATCAAGTTGATCTCGTAGCCGCGCGGCTGGTGATCCGCATTCAGGCGTCGACCGAGGAGCAATTGACCCCGCAAGAGGCTCAGGTACTCGGCCTCGTCGCGCGAGGTCTGTCCGACAACGAGATCGGTCGGCAACTGTAGATCGGCGAATCGCCAGGAAAGACGCACCTGCTTGCGAGCGTTCGTCAAGCTGGGCGTCAACGACCGCACGGCAGCCGTCACCGTAGCTCTCTCACGCGGCATCCTCACCTCTACCGCACCGGTGACGCTCCGCATGCGGCGGACCCGGTCGCGCTGTACCAGTCGCGCCCGGGAGCGAGGATCAGGCAGGTCGCCGCCGATCGGCGAGCAGCGCGGCCGCTGCGGACGGCTGGACCACCAGCAGTTGCCACGCCTCGTCCAGCGCGGCGCGGCACAGCAAGGTGTCCCCGGTCCGGCGCGCCGCGTCGATGAGCCGGACGACGAAGACGAGCGCCGTCTGCGGCGCACCCGCGAGCAGGTGGGCTGCCCAGGAGACGACATCCTCACGGGTGAAGGCGCCCTCGACGTCCGGCAGGTACCAGATCGCCTCGAACCCCGGACGCACGGACGGGTCGGAGAGAACCTCCACCAGTAGGTCCAGCTCACGGACCGGCGCCGGGGGTCGAAGGCGGCCCCCGGACCGCCGGCGTAGCCGACAGCGTCAGCTCGTACCACGCCGGCGGCCTCGGTGTGCGGGAGTGGCTGCCCGTAGTCTTCGGCGTGATCCGCTGCCCGGGGGGCGCGGGAGGTGCGGGGACGTCAGGACGCCGCGGCGCGGAAGACGCTGGGGCTCAGGCCCCGATGGCGTTTGAAGGCGGCGCTGAAGCCGAAGGCGTCGGCGTAGCCGACGGACTTGGCGATCTGCGCGATGGCGAAGTCGGTGTCGGAAAGGAGTGCCTCGGCTTCGTCCATGCGGCATTCGGTGAGGTAGGTCAGAGGCGGGCGGCCCATCACCTCGGTGAAGCGTTTGGCGAACAGGGCCCGGGAGACGCCGGATTCGGCGGCGAGCGCCGCTACCGTCCACGTCTTGGAGGGCCGGGCGTGGAAGGCTTGGAGGGCGGGGGCGAGGATCGGTTCGGCCAGGCCGCGATACCAGTCGGGGGCGTCCGGGCCCGCCTGTTCGAACCAGGTGCGCAGTGTGCACACCAGGGCCCAGTCCAGGAGTCGGTCCATCAGCGCCTGCGAGCCGGCCGAGCGCAGGGCGGCGTCGGCGGCGGCTGCCTCCAGCCAGGCGCAAACCTCGCTGTCCTCATTGATCACCAGTACGGGTGGCAGGGCGCGCAGCAGTCGTTGATGGCGATGGCCCGATGCACGGTAGGCGCCCACGATCAGTGCGGTCGCCCCGTCCGGATCGTTGCCCCAGCGGATGCCGCCGAGGCCCTGGGCGGTGCATGCGGCATCCTCTGTGAAGCACGCGATCTCGTACTCGACGTGTGGGCGGTTGCAGGAGGACGGCCGATCCGCGAGGTGAAACGGGTCGGGGCCGCACACGATGGCCGTGTCTCCGACGCCGACCTCTTGTTCGGTGCCGTCGGGCAGCAGCAGGGTGCCGCCGCCACGCAGCACGCTCACCATGGTCAGCGGGGCACCGTCGGCGAAGCGGATGGTCCAGGGCGCTTCCAGCACGGCGTGACTGACGACCGAGCCCTCGGCCCGGATGCCACTGAGCAGAGAACTCAAGGGGTCCACGGGCGCCATCGTAGACGAACTCCTATGCAACGGAGCGTTTCTCCCATGGATCATCCAATCGACCACGGGTGTACTGGACTGGCAGCACCGACCGACACCAACCAGGAGAGACCATGTCGCACCTCGACAGCGCAGCCAGGACCGCCCTTGTGGTCATCGCCCACCACCGCACCGATTCCCTCACCGCGCACACCGCCCGCCGTACCGTTGCGCAACTTGAGACCGCCGGATACGTCGTCGACCTGCTCGACCTGCACGCCGAGGGATTCGACCCGCGGATGAACGTGGCCGACCAGCCTGACTGGGGCAACCGGGAGAAGCCGTACTCGGACGAAGTCCGGGCCCATATGCAGCGCATTCTCGACGCCGATGTCGTCGTCGCCGTGTTCCCCGTGTACTGGCAGAGCGTGCCCGCCCTCCTCAAGGGCTGGATCGATCGCGTGTGGAACTACGGATTCGCCTACGGTCGCAGCAAGCCTCGCCTGGCGGGCAAGCGCATGCTGTGGCTGGGCCTGGCCGGTGCCACCTCGGACGACCCCATCACGGAGGGGATGCAGGCCGTGCTGGAGGCCAACTTGAGCGAGGGCATCGCCTACTACTGCGGGTTCTCCCACTCCTCCGTCGCCCTGCTCCCCGACGCAGAGGAGCGCCCTCAGCGCCTCGACGCCGAGGGCAATCTGCTGGTCGGCGACGCGGTCGCGGGAGCCGAGCGGGAGGCGCAGTACAGCGAGTTCGACCGCCGCGCGGGGAAGGCCGTGGAAGGGTTCCTCGCGGCGGAGCCGGTGGCGGCCTGAGGGTCACGGGATCGGTGGCGTTGTGGGCTGGTGCCCGGTTGATGCTTGGCCTGCAACGCTTCCGAACGCCTTGGCGGAACCCTCCCGCTGGATCCCGGGGTAGTTTTTCGGATCCGCCGCCCAGGCAGCATCTGACGGGGGTCAGTCGGGTGTTGCGGACAAGTCGGCCGGCTCGGAGTGGTCGGCCGGCGTGGACCGCTCGATGTCGTCGTTGTTCGCGGCCGTGCTGGCACCACGTCGGCCGCGGGCGCTCCGGAGCGGGCGGAGCGGCCGCGGCCGGCCTGGTGGTCGGCGGGCCGTGACGGGCGTGGACCCCGTGGGGGTCAGCGGGCCGTGCCGAAGTCCTGCGTCCAGTAGTTGCCGGGCTGCGCCACCCCCACACCGATCTCCTTGAAGCCGCAGTCCAGGATGTTGCGCTTGTGACCGGCGCTGGCCATCCAGCCCGCCATGACCTGCTCGGGCGTGGAGTACCCGTACGCGACGTTCTCGCCGTAGGTGCTCCAGAGGTAGCCCGCGCGCGTGATCCGCTGTCCCGGGTCGGACCCGTCGGAACCGGTGTGGGACATGGTGTTGTGACTCGCCATGTCCGCACTGTGGGCCTGGGCGGCCTGCGAGAGCTTCGCATTCAGGGTGACCGGGGAGCAACCGACCTTGGCGCGCTCGCTGTTGACCAGGGCGACCACGCGGGTGACGGCGGGGGTCGTCGTGCCTGCGGCGGGGGTCGTGGT
>NZ_JARGEF010000017.1:0-61113 GCF_033794725.1 Streptomyces sp. ID05-39B
CGTAACAGGGTGGCTAGGGATGGGCGTCGTCCTGATTGGGCGCCGGGACGGCCGCGGGGGAGGAGTCGCTCATGCCCCCAGTCTTCCAGTCCCCGCCCCGGCCTCCAATCCGGACGCCGCGCATCCCTGACCACCGGCACCTGCGGAGGAGCCGACCCGGAGATGTCCCTGATGTCCGGCTGAAACATGGCCTGCGGGCACCTCGCAGGTGCAGGATGGAGGGGACGAAGCGCCGCCCCGTCGCGGCGCCGAGCCACATTGCCCCTGCCCGAGTGTGCCGTGTCTGGAGGACCGGATGATTGCCGAGACCGTGTGTTCCGCCGTGGCCGCGGCCGGCCTGGGCATCGCGGCCGTCACGGCGTACCGCAAGCGTTTCCTGGCGGCCGCCCGGATCGCCGCCTACGCGCTGGTGCCCCTCGGCCTGGTCATGACCGGGGTCGTCGAGTGGGCGGCCGACACGGCCTTCAGTCCCACGGCCTGGGCCGGCTTCGCCGTGCTCGGCGGCGCGTGGGCGCTTTTCATGACGACCCGTGCGGTGGAGCGCCGCAGGGGCGGCGGCACTCGCAAGGAGCGCAGGGCGGCGGCGCGCTCCGCACAGGCCGGCGCCGTGGCACCGACCGCGTCGGCCCCGTCCCTGGGACAGGGCGCCCGGCCCGCCTCCCGCCCGGCCGCCGCGCCCAGAGCGGCCGCCTCGGAGGACTTCAGCGACATCGAGGCCATCCTCAAGAAGCACGGCATATGAAGCGGTGCCGACGGCGGGTGACGGCCCCGGCATCACCAGGGTGGCCCCGCGTCTGAGGTGTGTCCGCGCGGCGAGCCCCGGGAGGCGAGCCCCGGGAGGCGAAGCGACACAGTCGGGCCGCAGGCGCGCGGAAGTGATCAAGGTGGGAAACCGGCATCACGGAATTCGGCGAACTACCGCTCAATTGGGGCGTGCTGATCGCGTGGGGTGGGCCACCTGCGTCATCATCGCCCGCGAGATGCTGGACACGACACAGAGCGAGGCCGCGCCCCCTCACAACGAGCCGCGCGGATGCCTCTTCGCCCTTTCCCAGCCACCGCTGATGATCTTCCTAGCGGTGATCGGGTGTCTGCTGCTCATGGCCTCGCTGCACGACCTGCTGCTGCTCTGAGCCGTACCCGCGGTCCCCGGCGCCACCCGCCGGGGCCGCGTCGGCATCGACGAGCGGGTTCTCAGCCCGCCGCCTCCTTGCGGCGTGCCCGGTAGGCGGCCACATGCAGCCGGTTGCCGCAGGTGCGGCTGTCGCAGTACCGGCGCGAACGGTTGCGGGAGAGATCGACGAAGGCGCGTCGGCAGTCCGGGGCCTCGCAGCGCCGCAGCCGCTCCTGCTCCCCGGCCACCACGAAGAAGGCCAGAGCCATCCCGCAGTCCGCCGCGAGATGGTCGGCGATCGACGCACCGGGGGCGAAGTAGTGGACATGCCAGTCGTAGCCGTCGTGGTCGGTGAGCCGGGGCGTGGTGCCCGCGGCGGCGATCAGCTCGTTGATGATCGAGGCGGCGGCGCGGGGGTCCGGCGCCGCGAAGATCCGCGCGAACCGCCCGCGGACCTTGCGCACCGCGGACAGATCGAACGCGGAGAGCACGCCGACATCACTGATTTCGTGTTTTCGTACGAAAACCTCAAGGGCGGCGACATCCGGCAGCGCGTCCGGGGTGGTGTCGTCCTCCGGTGCGGTGTTCACCAGATCCACCACGGCATCGAGCGCACACCGGGTGTCGTGGGTGATCAGCACGTTTCGCTCCCTGGCCTGGAGGGTCGGGCGGGCGCCCGCCGATGCTGGCCGATGGTAGCCGTACCGGGCCGTGCTGCCACGGTCGATCGAGGGCCGGAATCTCGCCGTCTCGCGCGGCCGGGCCGGGGGAAGGGCGGCGACCGGGCCGCACACACGCCGGCGCCGCACCACGGAGAACCCGTGGTGCGGCGCCGGCGCTTTCCCTGTGCGGTTGTTGTCCGGTCCGAGCCGTCTCCCCGAGTGGACGGCGCCGGGCGGCTCTGGTGGGAGCTCCCTTCCTAGCTTTCCGCCAGGATGTGCGAGAGCTCTTGATCGAGATCGAAGTGACGGTGCTCCGTGCCCGGGGGTACGGCGGCGTCCGTTCGCTTCAGGAAGGATTCCAGGGCCCGCGCCGGGGCCTCGAGCAGGGCTTCCCCCTCCGGGGAGCTCAGGGCGATGCAGACGACGCCCTGACCGTGGCTGCGCGACGGCCAGACTCGGACGTCGCCGGTGCCCGTGGGCCGGTGCAGGCCCTCTGCGAGGAGGTCGCGGGCGAACACCCACTCGACGGTTTCCTCGGCTCCGGTGTGGAAGGTGGCGTGCACGGCGTAGGGGTCGGCCGTGTCGTACCGCAGGCCTGCGGGGACAGGCAGGGAGGACTCGCTCGACACAACGAGGCGCAGGTGCAGCTCGCAGCTGACCGTGGTGTTCATAAGCGCCAGGGCCTTTCGCTCAGTGTGCGCTCGGGGATTCGCACGTCGGCGAAATCGACATGCCACCTACGGTGCCGTTGTAAACCCCTCTGCGTGTTTTGCGTGTGTTTACGTAACTCTTCCGGCCGATGGGGCGTTCGCGAAGTACCACCATTACGGTGACTGGAATCCCTCGGGTAGGGTTTGGCCGTATGAATACGGGGAGTGACGAGCCGGGCGAGGTGGCCATGGCGGCGAACGACGCGAGGCCGGACAGGGCGGCTGAGCAGCAGGAACAGGCCCTCGGATCCAGGGCTCCGGCGTTCATCAAGGCCCGCCGGATCCTGCATCTGAGCTGGCAGGTCGGAATCTTCGTGGTCGGCCTCGCGGTCGTGGTCGCGGGCATCATCATGCTGCCCCTGCCCGGCCCCGGCTGGGTCGTGATCTTCGGCGGCATGGCGATCTGGGCGACCGAGTTCGTCTGGGCCCAGCTGGCGCTGCGCTGGACCAAGCGCAAGGTCACCGAGGCGGCGCAGCGCGCCCTCGACCCGAAGGTCAGGCGCCGCAACATCATCCTGACCTCGATCGGACTCGTGCTCATCGCGGCCATCATGGGCTTCTACGTGTGGAAGTTCGGCCTGGTGATGCCCTGGAAGATCAAGGACCAGTGAACCGCCACGGGGGTGCGCGAGCGGTCTGACCTGGTCACAGGGACCCGCTGACATGGGGTAATGTACTTCCTGCGCCCGGGCGATTAGCTCAGTGGGAGAGCGCTTCGTTCACACCGAAGAGGTCACTGGTTCGAACCCAGTATCGCCCACCCGGAACCGACGGCCCATCCGCGATATCGCGGATGGGCCGTCGGCGTTTGCGCTGGTCGCTGACCATGTGCGGGTGGCCGCCCGGCGCGGTGCTCGCGGCTGGTCACTGGCGGTGGCGATCGGGCGGGCCGGGTTGTCGCGGCAGGTCGGCGGTCCGGGCTGCGGGTGGGACCGGTTCGGCCACCTTCGAGGGTGCTGCATGGCCCGTGCGGGCCGGTGGAGCCCGTGTGCGCGCCCGCTCGCACTGCCGGGTGCACCGGGGCGGGTGCCGTGTCCTGTGCGCCACCCAAGACGCCTTCGACGGCGCGTAGGGGCCGGCGGCTGCCCATGGTGGCCCCGCGGCCGCTGGAAGTCACCGGAGAGCCCGCCTGCGGCCTGCGAGGGGTGGACGCGCAGGCGCTGTTCGGCCCCGCCCTGGGCGGAGACGCCGGACCGACCGCATGATCCGACCGCCCTGTGTGACGCCCTGATGGCATGGCTGGCATCCCGGGTGAGCTGGGGTGATGTCAGGCACGCGCGGTCGCCGGTGCGGGGCGCCGCCGGCCGTCGCTCGGCGACGTGGGTGAGCTGGTCGTGGTCGCCGTCCGGCCGGGTCGTGTGGCGTGGGCGGGCGCCGTGCTGCCGTCTCTCGGCCGGCCCGCCGGATCGTGCCCGCGCCGGGCGACGGGTCGGTTGCGGCGGCACCGCCGGCCGTCGGGGCGACTGAACGACCGTTTGGCCGCACCCTGGCCGGCCAACCCTGCCGCGCCGACTCGACGCGCCCCGCACCGAGACCCGTGCCCTCCGACGCCCGGCGCGGCGCCCTCCCGGTGGATTCCAGCCGTACGTCTGCACCCCCCAACTTCTGTCCGGCCCGCCGAACCTCCGCCGCCCACCTGCGCTTTGACCCTTCAGCCGGCCGCCTCACACGCGCAACGGGCACCCCGTTCGGGCGTGCCCTTCGCAAGAAATTCCTGTCCGAATCATTGACGCTCCACGAACCCCCTCGTACCTTGTGCCAGCAAGCGCTTTCTTGAAACGATTCATGCAAGCGGCAATGACGCTGCGGGAGGGGCCCGACTGTGCGAACCAGCAGGAATGTTGAGAGGCGAACGATCCTCAAGGCCACGGGGGCGACGGCGGCCGCACTGGGCCTGGCCGCGACCACCGGGTGCGGGGGAGACAGTGGGACCTCCTCGGACGGAACGGTGACGATCCGTTACGCGTGGTGGGGTGGCGAGCCGCGCACCATCGCCATCAAGAAGACGATCGCGCTCTTCGAGAAGAAGTACCCGAAGATCAAGATCAAGCCCGAATTCACCGACTACGAGGCGTTCTGGGAGAAGTTCCAGACCCAGGCCTCCGGTGGGAATCCGCCGGACGTTTTCCAGAATTCGGTCACCTTTCTGCGCAAGTACGACAAGCGCGGTGTTCTGATGGATCTCAAGTCACAGGCGGACGCCGGGAATCTGAACCTGGAGAACTTCCGCAACGGTGTTCTGGCGAACGGTCAGGTCGACGACAAGCAGGTCGCCATACCCGTCGGGGCCAACACCATGGCGCTCGTCATCGACCTCAACGCCTTCAAGAAGGCGGGCGTCGAGGCGAAGTTCGGCTGGACCTGGGACGAGTACTTCGCCGCGCTGCAGACGATCCAGGACAAGCTGAAGATCGCCGGTGACACCGGCTACTTCGGCATCATGTACCTCTACGACCTGTATCTGCGTCAGAACGGCAAGGCCTTCTACACCGACACCGATCTCGGCTTCACCGAGGACGATCTGACGCAGTGGTGGGAGGACGGCTACAAGCGGGTGCGGTCCGGGCTGGTCGCCGACCCGAAGAAGATCGAGCAGGTCAAGCCGAAGTCCGGTCTCTCGGCCGGCCTGGCCGCCTCCGAGTTCACCTGGGACAACTTCTCCATCCGCTACCAGGGAGAGGGCGAGTCGGACTACGGGCTCGCGCCGATCCCCACCACCAACGGCAAGGACACCGGTCAGTACCTCGGTTCGCTGATGCTGAGCGCCTTCTCGGGGACCAAGCACCCCAAGGAAGTGGCCCAGTTCATCGACTTCATGGTCCACGACCCCGAGGCCGGCAAGATCATGGGTTACGACCGCGGCATCCTCTCCACCACCGAGCAGTACGACGCCTTCAAGCCGACCGACCCCAACAACAAGGGCGTCGCGGCCTACGAGGACGAGGTCGCCAAGGCCGGCGTCCTCGGGAAGATCACCCCGCACCCGTCCGGCGCCGACGTCATCGAAGTGGCCTTCCTGCGGCTCGGCGCTGAGGTCTCCCAGGGCAAGACCAAGCCGGCCGACGCCGCGAAGGCGCTGTTCGGCGAGGCCAAGGCCGCGTTCGCGGGCTGAGGGGACGTACCACCATGACGCTCGTCAAGGAAGCGCCCGCGCCCCCGGCGGAGAAGCGGTCCGCCGCTGTCGCCGCCGGGCGGCGCGGGCGGCGCCGCGAGAACCTCGCCGGCTATCTCTTCATGTCGCCGTGGATCGCGGGCTTCGTGTTCCTCACGGCGGGGCCGATGATCGCGTCGCTGTACTACGCGTTCACCAGCTACAACCTGTTCACACCACCCCGGTGGGTGGGGCTCGACAACTTCACGACGATGTTCCAGGACCCGCGCTGGCAGAAGTCGGTCGAGGTCACGCTCAAATACGTCGTCGTGGCCACACCGCTGAAGCTGCTCCTCGCGCTCGGCGTGGCGCTGCTGCTCGCGCAGAAGCGGCGCGGGCAGGCCCTGTACCGGGCCGCGTTCTACATGCCGTCGCTCATCGGCGCCAGCGTCTCCGTGGGGTTCGTGTGGCGGGCGCTGTTCTCCGACGACGCCGTCGTGGACCGTACGCAGAAGATCTTCGGGGCCGACGTCGGCGGCTGGATCGGCAACCCTGACTACGTCCTGTACTCACTGGTGGCGCTGAGCATCTGGCAGTTCGGTGCGCCGATGGTCATCTTCCTGGCCGGGCTCAAACAGGTGCCGCAGGAACTGTACGAGGCCGCCGAGATGGACGGGGCCGGCCCCTTCCGGCGGTTCTGGAACATCACGCTGCCGATGATTTCCCCCGTGCTGTTCTTCAACGTGCTGCTGGAGTCGATCCACGCGTTCCAGGTGTTCGGTTCGGCGTACGTCGTCTCCGACAGCCGGTGCGGACCGGCCGACGCCACCCTCGTCTACACCTGTTACCTGTATCAGAAGGGCTTCAAGGAATCCCAGATGGGCTTCGCCTCCGCGATGGCCTGGACACTGGTGATCGCGGTGGCGCTCGTCACGGCGGTCCTGTTCTGGTCGCAGAAGAAGTGGGTGCACTACGAGGAGGCCGCCAAGTGACCACTGTCACCACCCCTGCCGTGCGCAGCGGGAACGAGCGGCGGCGGACCGGATCCCTCGCCTGGCACGTGGGCGCGCTGCTGCTGCTCGCGGTCGTCCTCTACCCGGTGGTCTGGGTGCTCGGCGCCTCGTTCAAGCCGAGCAAGGACATCATCGCCAGCATCGACCTGTTGCCCACCGAGCCGGTCTGGGCGAACTTCTCCGGGCTGGCCGACGGCATCTCCGGCATCTCCATCGGCAGCTTCTTCAGCAACTCGCTGATGTACGCGGGCCTGGCCGTGCTCGGTGTGGTGATCTCCAGCTCGCTGACGGCCTACGCCTTCGCCAAGATCCGGTTCGCCGGGCGGAACCTGCTGTTCACGCTGATGATCGGCACCCTGCTGCTGCCGTACCACGTGCTGCTCATCCCGCAGTACGTGCTGTTCCGCAACCTCGGCTACATCGACACCCTCGTCCCGCTCGTCGCGGGCAAGTACCTGGCCACGGAGGCGTTCTTCGTCTTCCTGATGGTGCAGTTCATGCGCGGCCTGCCGCGTGAGCTGGACGAGGCCGCCAAGCTCGACGGCTGCGGGCACCTGAGGACCTACTGGTCCATCGTGCTGCCGCTGAGCCGCCCTGCCATCATCACCAGCGCCATCTTCACGTTCATCAACGCGTGGAACGACTTCATGGGTCCGTTGATCTACCTCAACACCCCCGAGAAGTACACCGTTTCGCTCGGACTGATGATGTTCCGCGACCAGGAGGGCATCTCCAACTACGGCAGCATGATCGCGATGTCGCTGGTGGCACTGGTACCGGTCATCGCCTTCTTCATGGCCTTCCAGCGCTACCTCATCGACGGCATGGCGACCTCCGGACTGAAGGGCTGAGGCGCTCACCATGGCGCAAGCACGGGTGAAGGACGGTGTGAAGGACCGCCGCCGGCGCAGGGAGTCCATCTTCGGCGAGCGCTTCTCGGTCTTCGCGGAGTGTCTGCTCACCGGAGTGTGGATCGCCGTGGCCTGTCTCGGGGTCGTCACCTACCCCGCGGCCTTCGCCGCCGGGTCACGGCACCTGCGGCGTCGTACGACGCATCAGGTCAGCGGGTTGCGGGAGTTCGTCGTGGACTTCCGTGCGGCCGTGCGCGGCGGGTGGGCCGTCGGGCTCGCCGGCTGGGCAGCCGCCGCCGCGGTCTGGGTGGACGTCCTGGCCGCGCGGGCCGGGCTTCCCGGTGGACCGTTCGTCGGGGCCGTCGGCATCCTGGCGCTGATCGGCCTCGCCGTGGCCCTGCTGCGGGCGGCCGCCCTGTGGACACCGGACTCCGCCTGGCGGGCGCTGCTCGCGGATGCCGGGCGGCGGACCGTGCTCGATCCCGCCGGGTCCTTCCTCGTCGTCTGCGGACTGGCCGTCGTGGCCCTGTCCGCCCTGTTCCTCGCGCCGCTGGCGGTCCCGGTCCTCGGGGCCGTCGCCGCCGCCTCCGTCGCCGTGGAGGAGCGCCACCGGCGCCGCTGACGGGCGGCCCTCCCTCTCGCCGGGTCGGCGCTCAGGCGCCGCACCTAGCTCTGTCATGCCCTGACCACACTGCTACCCGCACGGAAAGGAATGGCCATGTCCCCCATCCCCCGCAGGTCCCTTCTCAAGGCGGCGGCCGTCGCCGGAGCCGCCGCCCAGTTCAGCTGGGCGCTAGGGGCGAAGGACGCCGAAGCCGCCCCCAGAACCGCACCCGCCGACGCCGACCCGGTCACCCTCGACTGGCTGGAGGACGGCGGCCTCGGTGCCGCCCCCGGCTCCACGCTCGGCGTGCCCTGGCCGATGGGCACCTACCAGGAGGGCCAGACCTTCGCGCTGACGGACGCCGGCGGCAAGGCCGTCCCCGTGCAGTCCTGGCCGATCGCCTACTGGCCGGACGGGTCCCTCAAGTGGACCGCGCACGCCGTGAGTTCGGGCGAGGGCAAACTCACCCTCGCCGCCGGGGCGCCCGCCGCCCCCGCCAAGAAGGTCACCGTCGACAAGAGCGGCGGCACCATCGACGTATCGACCGGTGTCATCACCGCGCGGATCGGCAAGTCCGGCGCCACCCTCATCAAGTCGGTCACCCGCGGCTCCACCGAGATCGCCAAGAACGGCCGTCTGGTGCTGATCCGCCAGCCCGAGATCGAGGACGGGGACCAGGGCGCGGTCAAGACCGAACGCTTCGACGGGGCCATCGACGCCGTCACCGTCGAGCAGGCGGGCCCGGTCCGCGCGGTCGTGCGCATCGACGGCAAGCACCGCAAGGGCGGCCGCAGTTGGCTGCCGTTCTCGATCCGCCTCTACTTCTACGCGGGCGCCGACTCCTTCCGCATGGTGCACACCATCACCTTCGACGGCACGCAGGAGCCCGGCAAGGCCAGCGGCGACTTCATCCGCGGCCTCGGCGTCCGCTTCACCGTCCCCATGCGCGACCAGTCCTACGACCGCCACATCCGCATCGGCGGCGAGGGCACCGGCCTGCTGCGCGAAGCCGTCAAGGGCATCACCGGCCTGCGCCGGGACCCGGGCGCCGCCGTCCAGGAGGCCCAGTACGCGGGCCAGAAGCTGCCCGACCCGGCCACCTGGGACCAGCGGGTCACCACCCGGCTGCAGTACATCCCCGAGTGGGGCGACTACACCCTCTCCCAGCTGTCCGCCGACGGCTTCACCGTGCGCAAGCGCACCAAGAAGGGCCACGGCTGGATCGGCGCGGGCGGCGGCAAGCGCGCCTCCGGCTTCGGATACGTCGGCGGCGCGAGCGGCGGATTCTCCTTCGGTCTGCGGGACTTCTGGGAGAAGCACCCCGCCCAGCTCGACATCCGTCACGCCCAGACCGAGGAGGCCGAGGTCACCCTCTGGCTCTGGTCGCCCGAGGCGCAGCCCATGGACCTGCGCTTCTACCACGACGGCATGGGCCAGGACACCTTCCCCGAGCAGCTCGAGGGCCTCAACATCACCTACGAGGACTACGAGCCCGGCTTCGGCACCCCGTACGGCATCGCCCGTACCTCCGAACTCCTCTTCTGGGCCAACGAGTCGACGCCCACCCCCGCGGCCCTCGCCGAACAGGTCGAGGCCGTCCGGGTGCTGCCCCAGCTCGCCGCCCCGCCCAAGCAGCTCATCAAGGCGCAGGTCTTCGGCCCCGGCCTGTACTCCGAGCCGGACCGCTCCACTCCCGCCAAGGCCAAGATCGAGGACCACCTCGACTTCCTCTTCACCTACTACAAGGACCAGGTGGAGCAGCGCCGTTGGTACGGCTTCTGGGACTACGGCGACATCATGCACACGTACGACACCGTGCGCCACCAGTGGCGCTACGACATCGGCGGCTACGCCTGGGACAACTCCGAACTGTCGCCGGACCTCTGGCTCTGGTTCGCGTACCTGCGCAGCGGCCGGTCGGACATCTTCCGCTTCGCCGAGGCGATGACCCGGCACACCGGTGAGGTGGACGTCTACCACCTCGGCCAGTGGGCCGGCCTCGGCACCCGGCACGGCATCCAGCACTACGCAGACAGTGCCAAGCAGCAGCGCATCGCCAACACGACGTACCGCCGCTACTACTACTTCCTCACGGCGGACGAGCGGGTCGGCGACCTCATGCACGCCAACGTGGACTCCGACGAGACGTTCCTCGTCCTGGACCCGATCCGCAAGATCCGCACCGAGCCGTACACCCCCGACCGGCACGCCCTGTCGATCGGCTTCGGCACGGACTGGAGCGGACTGGTGTCGGCCTGGCTCACGGAGTGGGAGCGCAAGGGCCCCAAGTGGGAGAAGGCCAGGGCCCGGGTGCTGTCCACGATGGAGACGATCGCCGCCCAGCCCAACGGGTTCGTGCAGGGCACCGGCCTCTACGACCTGGACACCGGGAAGTTCGCCGTCGCCGACAAGCCGGCCGTCGGTGTCTCGCACCTCTCGGCCGTCTTCGGCCTCAACGAGCTGTGCGCCGAGCTGATCCACCTCGTCGACATGCCGAAGTTCAACGAGGCGTACTTCGACTACTGCCGCTACTTCAACGCCACCAAGGCCGAGCAGGCGGCGCGTTACGGCTCCAACTTCGGCACGCTGCTGCTGTTCCAGGGCCACTCGCGCCTGGACGCGTACGCGGCCGTCAAGACCGGCGACGAGAAGCTCGCCAAGCGGGCCTGGGAGAAGTTCTACAACTCGGACGGCTACAAGGAGTCCGCGCCCTGGAGGACGGAGGCACTGAGCGGCCCCACCGCCCTGGTGCCGGGCAGCGAGGCCGCCTGGGTGGCCACCAACGACACCGCGCTCTACGGTCTCGCCGCCATCGAGAACCTGGCCCTCCTCGGCCACAAGATGCCGTCGTAGAGGGCCGGTTCACCGAGGGCCGGTTCACCGAGGGCTGGTCCGTCGAGGGCTAGTTCATCCTCCCCAGGACCTCCCGCACATGCCGGACGTCCCGGATCCGGCGCTCGTACGTCGCACCCACGGCGAGCAGCAGGACTCCGGCGAGTGCGGGGGGTACCCAGCGGGGGAGCGCGTCGGCCGCCTGCACCAGATAGGGGGCCAGTTCGTGCAGGGCGTCCAGCACCAGCACCGAGCCGCCGAGGACCAGCGGGGCCCGCAGCCGGTGCCGGGCGCCCAGCAGGGTGACCAGCAGGGCGGCCGCGCCCAGCAGCAGCGGGCGCGTCCACTGCGGGTCGCTCCAGGCCGCGGCCAGGCTCGGCAGCAGGGCCGCGGCCAGCCCGGGGCCGTACGCCGTCCAGGACGCGGTCAGCGGGTCGCGGTGCCGCCGCCAGGCGCCGACGAGCAGTGCACAGACGGCCACGGGGAGGGTGTACGCCTCCGGTGTGGTGACCTCCCAGGCGGCGAGCCTGACCCAGGTGGCCAGCAGGAACAAGGCGGCGGCCGCGTAGCCGGCCCCGCGGCGCTGCGGCCGGGCCGCCGTGCCCGCGGCGATCACACCACAGGCCGCCAGCACCGTGGCCAGCATCGGCGGGTCGGTCACCGCGAGGACCAGGGCCAGCAGCGCGGCGGCCGTTCCGGCCGCCTCGACCGGCAGGGTCGCCGGAGACCCGCCGAGCCGGCCTGCGGCCAGGGCCGCGACCAGGGGCACACAGAGGACGAGCAGCGCGGTGTGCGACGGCTGCCAGTCCGCCGCGGCACCCGTCGCACAGGCCAGCGCGGTGGCGTACCCGAGGGCGGCCGGCGCCGCGACCACAGTCAGGCGCGGCCGGCGGGCCGCCGTCGCGCCCAGCGCGGTCAGCGCCGACAGAACGCTCATGGTCGCCGACTGCGTGGCCAGGGACAGGAAGGCGAAGTGCAGCGAGGTGGCCAGGGCGAGCCACGGCGTGGGCAGGAAGGCCGCCGCCACCGCCACGCCACCCACCAGCAACAGGCCGGCCGGGTAGGGCAGTTCGAGCATCGCCGGCAGGGCGAGGCAGGCCGCCCAGGTCAGCAGCAGCGCTCCGGTCCGTGCCTGCGGGCGCCAGGTCCCGTGCCGCACGGCCAGGACGGCCAGGACGCCGGCGACGGCCACCAGGACGAGGAGCGCCTGCCCCGCGTACGGCGGCCACGGCGTGTGCACGGTGACCGCGGCGCGTGCGTCCGACGGCCCGCCCGACCAGGGGCGCTCGGCCCATCCGAGCGGGCCCACCAGCGTGACGGCGACCAGCGGCGCGGCCCACAGCAGCGCCAGTGCCTGCACCGCGGCGGAGGCCCGCAGGAGACCCTGCCGCACCGGCTCGGGCAGCCGGTCCGCGCGGAGCGCCGCCAACAGCGCCACTCCGAGGACCAGATGGACCGGCACCGCCCAGCCGGCGGACAGCAGCACCCGGAGCGGGCCGCCGCCCGCCGCCACCAGCAGCAGGCCTCCGGCGACCGCCGTTCCCGTCGCGACGGCCCGCTCCGCCAGCCGCGCGGCGGCCACCAGGGCGATCACCGCCGCGAAGGCGAGGAGCGCCGCCGCACGGGCGGCGGCGCTCGGACCGGTGGCCGTCCAGGACAGCCAGCCGGCCGTCAGAACCCCCGAGCCACCCAGGCCGTAGGCACCGGCCGTGACCGTGACCCGGACGGCGCCGGCCGCCACCCCGAACGCCAGCACCGCGTCCAGACCGGCCGTCACCAGCATCGCCGTCGCGACACCGTACGGGTCTGGGCCGGCCGCTACCGCCCAGAGGACCAGGGGGAGTTGGGCCGTCACCAGTCCGGCGGGCACCGGCAGCCGCAGCGCCCCGAGACCGCGACCGTACGCCGTCCAGAGCGCGGCGAGCACCGCCGCGGCGACCGCCGCGTAGCCCGTGCCGTCGGTGCCGGGGGCCGCCTCGTGCAGGGCGTAGGCGTCCAGCACCGTCAGGGCCAGGCCCACACCGGCCACGGACTCCGCCGTCGAGCGCAGTCCGCGACGCAGCAGCGGCACCGGCGCGGCGAGCACCGCCGACGTGACCGTGCCCAGCACCAGGGCGCGCCCGGCGATCCCGAGGTGACCCCAGCTGACCAGGGTGAACGCGATCGCCGCGATGGTGAGCAGCATCCCGCCGAGCAGCAGGAGCACGTTCTGGACCCGCGGGGCGCTCGCCTCGGGGCGGGGCGCGGCCGGGGGCAGCGCCGGCCGGACCGGGCGCACCGACTGGAGCGAGGCGACCAGCCAGGCGCGGCGTGCGAGCAACTGGGCGCGGCGAGCGTCCAGTTGCCACAGCTCTGCGTCGAGGAGCCGCAGCTCCTCGGTCGGGGGCGGAATGTGCGTCATGCAACGGAGTGTGGGCCGCGTCACGGCATCCGGCATGAGCGCGCCTACTCAGGACGTACTCAGATCCCGCCCCCGCACGGGCACACTCGGCACATGGACCAGAACCGTTACCGCTTTCTCAGCCGGTGGCCGCTGCCCGCGCCGCCCGCCGCCGTCTACACGGCGCTGGAGCGGGCCGAGGACTATCCCCGCTGGTGGCCACAGGTCCGCGAGGTGACCCGGCTCGACGACACCACCGGCGTCGTCACCGTCCGCTCGCTCCTGCCGTACGCCCTCACCTTCACCGCACGCGAGGTGCGACGGGACCCGGCGGCCGGGGTGCTGGAGATCGCGATGACCGGGGACCTCGAGGGCTGGGCGCGCTGGACGGTCACCGCGCACGGCACCGGCACCCTCGCCCGCTACGAGCAGGTCGTCGATGTGACCAAGCCGCTGCTCAGGAGGTTCGCCGTGCCCGGACGTCCGCTGTTTCGCGCCAACCACCGGCTGATGATGCGGGCCGGGCGGCGCGGCCTGCTCCGGTATCTCGAAGCGGTTTGAAGGAAACCCGAGGGGACCTGTATTGTTCGGTGCGTTCCCGGGCGATTAGCTCAGTGGGAGAGCGCTTCGTTCACACCGAAGAGGTCACTGGTTCGAACCCAGTATCGCCCACCGGGAAAGGCCGGTCCGCAACACGCGGACCGGCTTTTTGCATGCGCTTCTCGTCGCCGCCGTACTCCTCACGCCGCCGCCGACAGCGCCGGGCGCAGCGGCCACGACGTGTCGACCGTTTCCGGGGTGCCGCTGCGCGCGAACCACGCCTGGAGCCCCCGGGCCTGCGCCGCGTGCCAGGTCGCCTGGAGCGTGTGCAGCTCGGCGGGGGACAGCCGCTCCAGCCGGGCCGCGAACCGCCGCCCCACCGCCCGTACGACCTCCAGCGCGGCCACCGCGTCCGCCGCGGCGTCGTGCGCGTCGGCCAGCGTCACGTCGTAGTGCCCGCACAGGTCGGTGAGGGTGCGGCGGCCCTTGCGGTAGCGGTCCAGGTGCTTGTCCAGGACCCGTGGGTCCAGCACCCGCAACGGCGCCGGCTCCAGCCAGTGCCCCAGCGAGGACGCGCGGTGCCGGCGCAGCTCGCGGTCGAGCAGCGTCAGATCGAACGGCGCGTTCATCACCACCAACGGCCGTCCGGCAGCCGCCTGTTCACCGAGCAGCTCGGCTATCTCGTACATCACCGGCGCCGGCCAGCGGCCGTTTCGCTGCAGGTGCTCGTCCGTCAGGCCGTGTATCGCCGTCGCCCCTTCGGGCACCGGCACACCAGGATTCACCAGCCACCGGCTCACCCGGGGCCGCAGGCCCGGCCCGTCCTGCACGACCAGCGCGGCCGACACGATCCGGTCGGTCTCGACGTCGACGCCCGTCGTCTCCGTGTCGAAGGCGGCCAGCGGCCCCTCGTACCAACACGTCATACCACCACAACCCCTCGTTCACCCACGGCAGCTGACGCGCCGTCTTCTGCCGCTCTGGTGATACCCGGGCTGTTTGCGCCGTACGCCGCGCGGAGACAACAGGAGTACGGGTCTTGCCAGTTCAGGGGCTCGACGCGGAAATCCTCCCAGCCCCCGTCGTGGGGCACCCCTTTGCTCGGAAGGCTGTCCGGTCATGGCGATAGCGCAGCCCGAGCGTGGCGGGCTGCTGCCCGAACGCACGGGAACCCACCGCGGCTCACTCGCCACCACGGCGTGCATGGAGACACTCCAGGTCGGCTATCTCCACGCGGTCGCGGCGGCCGCGGGCTGTTCGCTGTCCCAGCCGTTCCCCGACAACGGCATCGACTGGCACGTCAGCCACAGCGCCCCCGGTCACACCGTCGACGACGAGGTGACCATCAAGGTGCAGCTGAAGGCCACGTACCAGCTCCCGCCCCACCCGCCGGGGCGCTCCTTCTCCTTCACGCTCGACAACGACCACCTGCGCAAGCTCGCCCGCACCCCGGTGTCGGTGCACAAGCTCCTCGTCGTGATGATCGTCCCGCGGTCGCAGGACCAGTGGCTGCGCGCCGGCCACGACCGGCTCGACCTGCGGCACTGCTGCTACTGGGTCAACCTGGCCGGGCATCCGGTCACCGGCCGGACCCGGACCACCGTGCGGATCCCGACCGCGCGGATCTTCGACGACCGGGCGCTGTGCGAGATCATGACGCGGGTCGGGACGGGAGGCAGACCATGACCCACCGCCCACCGGACGAGCCCCTGACGCCGGTACGGCCGCACCCCGTCGACCCCGCCTGGCACCGGCCGCCCGAAGCCGCCGAGGTCGACCCGGGCGTCCTCGGCGCCCTGCTGCGCCGGCACGGCTGGCAGCGTCGCGGGGGCGCCGCCGGACGCTACGGCCGCTGGACGCCGCCCGGACCGGGCGGCGGTGGCACCAGCCTCCTCGTACCGGAGAACCGCGCCTTCCCCGACAGCGACGACCTGCTCGGCGAGGCGCTGCTGGCGCTGGCCCGCAGCCAGACGCCCGCCGCCCGCGAGGTGCTGGTCGCCCTCGCGGTACCGAGCGACGAGATCCGGTGGTGGCGGGACACCCCGGCCGGACCCGCCGAGGAGGCCGGGGCCGTCCCCTGGGCGGTCGAGGAACAGCTGCGCGGCGCCGCCCGGCAGATGCTCCTCGCCGGCGCGCTCGCCACCCGCGCGCGGGCCGGCTACCACGGCGCCCGGCACCGGCGGTCGGCCGGCGCGCTGCTGGAGAGCGTCCTCGTCGGCAGCGCCGCCGACGGCCGCGGCCTGACCGCCTTCGCACCCGTGACCCCGGCCCGACCCCTCGCCGTACGGCTCCACCAGGCGCTGTACGCCGTCCGCGAGGCCATCGACTACCGGCGCGCCACCGGCCGCATGGACGCCTTCGACAGCGCCGTCGAGACCGGTGCCAGCCGCGAACTGACCGAGTCGCTCGTCACCCTCGTCCGCGGCACCGAGGGAGCCCGGGTCGCCCTCGCCTGGTCGCCCGCCGCCGGAGTCCCCGAGGACTGTGCCGCCACCGACGAGCCCGTCGAGTTCTCCCCCGGCGACCTGCCCGCCCTGCGCGAGGCGGGCGCCCGCTATCTGCGCGAGGAACCCTCCGTGCCCGTACGGATCACCGGCACGGTCGTCCGGCTGCGCAGGTCCGGGCCGCGCGGCGAGGGCGGCGTACGGCTGCGGGTGATCGCCGGTGCCGATGTCCCGCACGTCCGGCTCACCCTCGACGAGGACGACTACCGCATCGCCGGCCAGGCCCACCTCGTCGGACTGCCGGTGCGGGTGCAGGGCCGGCTGGAGCGACGGGGCGGCTTCCGCAGACTCACCGGCGCCCGCGGCGTGGTCCCCGTGCAGGTGGACGACGCCGAACGGGACCGGCTGATGAAGTCGCTCCAGGAGACCGCGGAGATCACGGCCGTGTTCGAGGAGGCGTGCGGAGGGGACTGATTTCGCGGAGGGCGGTCCCGGGTCGGTACGATCGCCTATTGCGCGGCGATGGAATCGGGTCCGCGCTTCCGCCTTCAGTCAGGAGAGACCGGTGTCAGACGTCCGTGTGATCATCCAACGCGATTCCGAGCGGGAAGAGCGCACGGTGACGACGGGCAGCACGGCCGCCGACCTCTTCGCCGGTGAGCGCTCGATCGTCGCCACCCGCGTGGACGGCGAGCTGAGGGACCTCGCCCACGAACTGCGCGACGGCGTGACCGTGGAGGGCGTCGAGATCTCCTCCGAGGACGGTCTGAACATCCTGCGCCACTCCACCGCGCACGTCATGGCGCAGGCCGTGCAGGAGATCTTCCCCGAGGCCAAGCTGGGCATCGGCCCGCCCGTCAAGGACGGCTTCTACTACGACTTCGACGTCGAGAAGCCGTTCACGCCCGAGGACCTCAAGGCCGTCGAGAAGAAGATGCAGGAGATCCAGAAGCGCGGGCAGCGGTTCTCCCGCCGCGTGGTGAGCGACGAGGCCGCCCGCGAGGAGCTGGCCGACGAGCCGTACAAGCTGGAGCTGATTGGCCTCAAGGGCTCCGCCTCGCACGACGACGGCGCGGACGTCGAGGTCGGCGCCGGCGAGCTGACCATCTACGACAACCTGGACGCCAAGACCGGCGAGCTGTGCTGGAAGGACCTCTGCCGCGGTCCCCACCTGCCCACCACCCGCCTCATCCCGGCGTTCAAGCTGATGCGCAACGCGGCCGCCTACTGGCGCGGCAGCGAGAAGAACCCGATGCTCCAGCGCATCTACGGCACCGCCTGGCCGTCCAAGGACGAGCTGAAGGCGCACCTGGACTTCCTCGCCGAGGCGGAGAAGCGCGACCACCGCAAGCTGGGCAGCGAGCTGGACCTGTTCTCCATCCCCGAGCAGATCGGCTCCGGCCTCGCCGTCTTCCACCCCAAGGGCGGCGTCGTCCGCCGGGTCATGGAGGACTACTCGCGCCGCCGCCACGAGGAGGAGGGCTACGAGTTCGTCTACACCCCGCACGCGACGAAGGGGAAGCTCTTCGAGACCTCGGGCCACCTGGACTGGTACGCCGACGGCATGTACCCGCCCATGCAGCTCGACGAGGGCGTGGACTACTACCTCAAGCCCATGAACTGCCCGATGCACAACCTGATCTTCGACGCGCGCGGCCGCTCCTACCGTGAACTGCCGCTGCGTCTCTTCGAGTTCGGCACCGTGTACCGGTACGAGAAGTCGGGCGTCGTGCACGGCCTGACCCGCGCCCGCGGCTTCACCCAGGACGACGCGCACATCTACTGCACGCGCGAGCAGATGTCGCAGGAGCTCGACAAGACGCTCACCTTCGTCCTCGGCCTGCTGCGCGACTACGGCCTGACCGACTTCTACCTGGAGCTGTCCACCAAGGACCCGGAGAAGTTCGTCGGCTCGGACGAGGTCTGGGAGGAGGCGACCGAGACGCTGCGCGAGGTCGCCGAGAAGCAGGGCCTCCCGCTCGTCCCCGACCCGGGCGGCGCCGCCTTCTACGGTCCGAAGATCTCCGTCCAGACCAAGGACGCGATCGGCCGCACCTGGCAGATGTCGACCATCCAGCTCGACTTCAACCTGCCGGAGCGCTTCGACCTCGAATACACCGGCCCGGACGGCTCCAAGCAGCGCCCGGTCATGATCCACCGCGCCCTGTTCGGCTCCATCGAGCGGTTCTTCGCCGTACTCCTGGAGCACTACGCGGGCGCCTTCCCGGCGTGGCTGGCCCCGGTCCAGGCGGTCGGCATCCCGATCGGCGACGCGCACGTGGAGTACCTGGAGAAGTTCGCCGCGGCCGCGAAGAAGCAGGGGCTGCGGGTCGACGTCGACTCCTCCTCCGACCGGATGCAGAAGAAGATCCGCAACGCCCAGAAGCAGAAGGTGCCCTTCATGGTCATCGCGGGCGACGAGGACATGTCGAACGGCTCGGTGTCCTTCCGCTACCGCGACGGCTCCCAGGAGAACGGCATCCCGCTCGACGAAGCCATCGCGAAGATCGCGAAGGTCGTCGAGGAGCGCACGCAGGTCTGAGTCGGTTCGCAGCGGGACGCGGGGCCCTCGGGGAGTCAGCTCCCCGAGGGCCCCGCCCCGTCTCCGGCCCCGCCCCCGGGTGCGCCCGCCCGCTCGTCCTCACCGGAGAAGATCTGGATCAGCCAGGACGAGAAGGACCCGGTGACCGCGCCCAGCAGAGCCAGGCCGCACGCCATCAGGCCGACCGCGATGAACCGGCCCATCGCAGTCACCGGCGTCACGTCGCCGTAGCCCACGGTGGACAGGGTGGAGCACGCCCACCACACGGCGTCGCCGAACGTGCGCATCTCGGTGCCCGGCGCCCCGCGTTCCTGTGCGTAGACGGCGAGCGCGCCCGCGAATCCGAGCAGCAGCGTCGACACCCCCGCGTAGACGATCACGCGCGCGTGCAGCGACAGCCGTGGCTGCCCGCGCCGGCGCAGTACGGCCTCGTAGAGCCGCACGATCCGCAGCGGGCGCAGCAGCGGCAGCAGCACCACCAGGGTGTCCAGCCAGTGCCGCCGGACGAAGCGCCGACCCTGTCCGCTGAGCCGCCAGCGCACCGCGTAGTCCACGGCGAACAGTGCCCACGCCGCGAACAGGACGGACAGGCTCAGATCCCGCCAGGCGTCGGGCAGGCCGGTGGCGAGGACGTGGGCTGCGTACCCGGCCAGGAAGGCCAGCGAGGCGAGGGCGAGGGGCAGCTCGGTGCGCCGTTCCCAGCGGATCAGGCGGCTGTCTGCGGTCATCGGCCCAGCTTGGCCCGCATGCCTTTCGCGCTCACCCCGCCGACACGCCGCGAACGGGCGAAGCCATATGCTGCTTGGCATGACGAGTGAGCCGGAGCAGCAGATCGGAGTGGGGACGCGGGACGCGTTCCAGCGCCTGTGGACCCCGCACCGGATGGCCTACATCCAGGGCGAGAACAAGCCCACCGGCCCCGGAGCCGACGACGGCTGTCCGTTCTGCGCGATCCCGGCGAAGTCCGACGAGGACGGCCTGGTGGTCCGGCGGGGCGAGCACGTGTACGCCGTGCTGAACCTCTACCCGTACAACGGCGGCCACCTGATGACCGTCCCCTACCGGCACGTGGCCGACTACACCGGCCTGACCGGGGCGGAGACGGCGGAGCTGGGAGAGCTGACCAAGCAGGCGATGACGGCCCTGCGCACGGCGTCCGGCGCCCAGGGCTTCAACATCGGCATGAACCAGGGGGCGGTGGCGGGCGCCGGCATCGCCGCGCACCTGCACCAGCACATCGTCCCCCGCTGGGGCGGCGACACGAACTTCATGCCGGTGGTCGGCCACACGCGCGTGCTGCCGCAACTGCTGGCGGACACCCGGAAGATGCTGGCGGAGGCATGGCCCAGCCGGCAATGAGAGCGGCGGCGGGCAGATCCGGCCCGTCCGGCGGTCCCCCTCCGGGGGCGTCCGAGGACGAGGCCATGGGGGCCGGCAACGGGGGCCTGGGGGCGGCAGCCTTCAGCACGCCGTTCACCGCGCCCACGTGAGAGGTCCCGCCGATCCGCCGGAGGCCTAGGCGTCGTAGGTGTCCGCGAGAGCGGCGGCGGGCAGATCCGGCCCGGTCCGGCGGTCCCCCTCCGGGGGCGTCCGAGGACGAGGCCATGGGGCCGGCAACGGGGGCCTGGGGGCAACAGCCCCAGCGCCTCAGCCCGTGAGACCCCGACCCACCGCCGGAGGCCTACGCGTCGTAGGTGTCCGCCTTCTTCGGTGTCAGGTCCTGGACCGCCCCGCTCAGGGCCGACGAGCGCGAGCTGAAGTTCGCGATGTCCACGTCGTGCTCCTTGAGCACCCGCAGTGCGGCCGAGTGCACCACCCGCAGCACCGGTGTCGCCGCGCGCAGCGCGTCGTCGGCCATGAAGCGGTGCCGCCACGGCTGGTCGGCCCAGGAGTGCCGCAGGCCGAAGGGCTCGGGCAGGCCGATGGAGCCGCCGAGCCAGTTCAGCAGCGGCGGGTACCAGCTGATCGTGGCGCGCGCGGCCACCCGTACCACCTCGTCGGCGGTGACCAGCGGCAGGCTGATCTTGCGGGTCTCCCAGAACCGGACGGTCTTGGCGACCTCCTTGGTGGGGGCCTCGGGCTTGCTGGTGAACAGGGAGTTCACCGGGCCCAGCGCATGGCCGGTGACCTCGATGCGCAGCGTCTCGTGCAGCACGGTCACGGTGATCAGCATGGTGATGATCAGCTGGCCGTCCCACAGCGGCCACTGGACGCCGAGGTAGTGCCGGTCGCCGCCGCCGAACTGCTGGTTGTTGCAGATGTCCTCCACGGCCCGCGGCTTGACCTGGTACGCCTCCACGTCGGTGCCCTCCGGCCGGGCCACCGCCTTGGCGTTCTCGCCGACCGGAGTGACGATCCAGTGCCGTACCGAAGGAGGCGGGAATCCGCCGGTCTTCAGGCTCTGCCGGTGCAGTAGCTGGAGCTGGTCGTGGATGGCGCGCACGACGGTCCAGCTGCGGAACTCGTGGACGCCCTTGACGGGGTCGATCGGGGTCAGTTCCTCCGCGAGGTGCCAGGCGCCCCAGCGGGTGCCCATGCCGAGTATTCCCTTGGGACCGGCGTAGAAGACGGAGTTGGACTGCTGTTCGGCGCTCAGCCGGGCCAGGGACTGGCGCAGCTGCTCGGCCGCCGTCTGGCTGGGGCTGGTCGGCACCGCCTCGGGGACCTTGGCGCCGACGCTGGTGCCGGACAGCAGGCTGTCCCAGCGCTCGCGCAGGTCCTTCGCCGTGCCCTCGCAGATCCGCTTGGCCAGGAACCAGCCGGCCACCGGTGCGACGACCGCACCGCGCGCGTACCACCCGGCCAGGCCGGAGAAGGGCATGCGGAGCAGGAAGAGCGCGGCGAGGGCGCCGACGGCCACGAGCAGACCGGTGGCCAGTCCCGAGACCCGCCTGTTGTCCGCCTTCACCATGGTGGCCCGGAGCTGGAAGACCAGCAGCCACACCAGGAGGCCCGGCAGGAAGAGCACACCGCACAGGAGCATGACGCCGGTGAGCTTCCGGTCGCGCTCGCGGCGGATCCGGTTGGCGGCCAGGCAGTGCTCGACGACCGCCTGCGGGTCACTGCCGAACGACTGGATGAGCGGCTTCCGGCCGACGCCCAGCATGCGGTCGATCACCGCCTGGGAGAACGCCTCGCCGAGGTTGGGCCGGAAGATCTTGGCCCAGCCGCGGCCGGTGTCGACCGTCGACTGATGCCATTCGTTGTCTGCCTGCTTGATGTCCTCGACGGGGTTGTCCCGGTAGGCGGCCGAGGCCAGGGCGACGGTCGGCGTCTGCCCGCCGTCGCCCTGCTGGGGCACCTGTGGTCCGAAGAAGTCCGCGTAACCGCTGCCCACGGTCATTCCCGCCCCCGATCGCCGCCACTGTCGCTTCTGCGGCCTTCCCGACTTCCGTACTCCGCACACCTGTTGATCAGGTCATCAGCGTATATCCAGGCACGGACATCCGTCGGCGGACGGCCGAAGCCGCCCGCCGGATCGGAGGCACACGTTCCACACCGGCCACTTGAAGGTGGCCGGGCCTCAATCCCTAACCGTCCTGCTCCTGTTGGCGGAGCCGCTCGGCCACCTGCACCGGCATCGGTTCGTGCCGGGCGTACGCGCGGTGGAAGCGGGCCGTGCCGTGCGAGAGGGAACGCAGGCCGACCGCGTACCGGCCGATCTCGATCTCGGGCACCTCGGCGCGCACCAGCGTGCGGCCGCCGTTCGTCTGCTCGGTGCCCAGCACCCGGCCGCGCCGGCCCGACAGATCACTCATCACGGCGCCCACGTACTCGTCGCCGACCAGCACGCTCACCTCGGCCACCGGCTCCAGCAGATGGATCTTCGCGTCCGCGGCGGCCTCCCGCAGCGCGAGCGCCCCGGCGGTCTGGAACGCGGCGTCGGAGGAGTCCACCGAGTGCGCCTTGCCGTCGAGCAGGGTCACCCGGACGTCGACGAGGGGATGGCCGGCGGCCACGCCCTTGGCGGCCTGCGCCCGTACGCCCTTCTCGACGGAGGGGATGAACTGGCGCGGCACCGCGCCGCCCACGACCTTGTCCACGAACTCGATGCCCGAACCGCCCGGCAGGGGCTCCACCTCGATCTCGCAGATGGCGAACTGCCCGTGCCCACCGGACTGTTTGACGTGCCGCCCGCGCCCGGACGACTTCGCGGCGAACGTCTCCCGCAGAGAGACCTTGTGCGGGACGACGTCGACCTGCACGCCGTAACGGGTGCGCAGCCGCTCCAGGGCGACGTCCGCGTGGGCCTCGCCCAGGCACCACAGCACCACCTGGTGGGTGCCCTGGTTCTGCTCCAGCCTCATCGTCGGGTCTTCGGCGACCAGCCGCGAGAGCCCCTGCGAGAGCTTGTCCTCGTCGGCCTTGCTGTGCGCCTGGATGGCCAGCGGCAGCAGCGGGTCGGGCATCTGCCACGGCTCCATCAGCAGCGGGTCGTCCTTGGCGGAGAGCGTGTCGCCGGTCTCCGCGCGGCTCAGCTTCGCCACGCACGCGAGGTCGCCCGCGATGCAGTGCGTCAGCGCCCGCTGCTGCTTGCCGAAGGGCGCGGACAGCGCGCCGATGCGCTCGTCGACGTCGTGGTCCTCGTGGCCGCGGTCGGTGAGTCCGTGCCCGCAGACGTGGACGGTCTGGTCGGGGCGCAGGGTGCCGGAGAACACGCGGACCAGGGAGACCCGGCCGACGTAGGGGTCGGAGGCCGTCTTCACGACCTCCGCGACCAGCGGCCCGTCCGGATCGCACAGGCCCAGCGCGCGCGGCTCGCCGCCGATCGTGGTGACGCGGGGTGCCTCACGCTCCAGCGGTGTCGGGAAACCGCGGGTGACCAGTTCGAGCAGTTCCACGGTGCCGATGCCCTGCCGGGCGCCCTCGGCCGCCGGGGCCGCGGCCAGGACCGGGAAGAAGGTGCCGCGCGCCACGGCCCGCTCCAGATCCTCGATCAGCGTCTTCACGTCGATCTGCTCGCCGCCGAGATAGCGGTCCATCAGGGTCTCGTCCTCGCTCTCGGCGATGATCCCCTCGATCAGCCGGTTACGGGCCTCCTCGATCCCGGGCAGTTCGTCCTCGCCCGGTTCGGACTCCTTGCGCTCGCCGGAGGCGTAGTCGAACAGCTTCCGCGACAGCAGCCCGGTCAGTCCCGTCACGGGTGCGTGCCCGTCCGGCGCCTGCGGGCCGTGCAGCGGCAGGTACAGCGGCAGTACGGCGTCGGGGTCGTCGCCGCCGAAGGCCTGCGCGCAGATCCTCGTCATCTCCTCGAAGTCGGCGCGCGCGGACTCCAGATGCGTGACGACGATCGCGCGCGGCATGCCGACGGCCGCGCACTCGTCCCACACCATGCGGGTCGAGCCGTCCACGCCGTCCGAGGCCGAGACGACGAAGAGGGCCGCGTCCGCTGCCCGCAGACCGGCCCTCAGCTCCCCGACGAAGTCGGCGTACCCGGGGGTGTCGAGGAGGTTGATCTTGATGCCGTCCCATTCGACGGGCACCAGGGAGAGTTGCACCGAACGCTGCTGCCGGTGCTCGATGTCGTCGTAGTCGGAGACGGTGCCGCCGTCCTCCACGCGGCCCGCCCGGTTCACCGCTCCCGCCGTCAGCGCGAGAGCCTCCACCAATGTCGTCTTGCCCGATCCGCAGTGGCCGACCAGCACCACATTCCGTACGGACGCGGGGTGGTCGGCCGCCGTAGCCCTGCCGGCGGCTCCGGGGTGTGCGTTCGCCTTGTCGCCCATTTCTCTGCCTCCCGTGCACGGTGAGGTCATCGGGGCGCGGACACGGCGGCTCCGCGTGCGGTGGCGGCTCCGGCGACGCCCGCGGTCCTTCGAGCTTTCCACTCCCGTCACGGTGCGTCCATACGAAGGACGCGACGAGGCCATGAACCCGGCCGGGGCACGGGCCGGCCCGCGATGCCGCCGCGGCCCGGAAGCGGCCCGGCCGTGACACCGGCCCCGGGTGCCCGACGGTCGGGCACCCACGCGCGTGGCTACGATGGGCCAGCCGGTGGCCAGCAGGGGCCGCGCGGCCATACAACCTTCGGGAAGGCCATGCTGAACAAGTACGCGCGTGCATTCTTCACGCGTGTCCTCACACCGTTCGCCGCGTTTCTCATCCGCCGGGGCGTGAGCCCCGACACGGTCACGCTGCTCGGCACCGCCGGCGTGGTCGCGGGCGCGCTGGTCTTCTACCCCATGGGCGAGTTCTTCTGGGGCACGGTCGTGATCACGCTGTTCGTGTTCTCCGACCTCGTCGACGGCAACATGGCCCGCCAGCTCGGCCGCTCCAGCCGCTGGGGGGCCTTCCTGGACTCCACGCTCGACCGGGTCGCCGACGGCGCGATCTTCGGCGGCTTCGCCCTCTGGTACGCGGGGCACGGCGACGACAACGTCCTGTGCGCCGTCTCGATCTTCTGCCTGGCCAGCGGCCAGGTCGTGTCGTACACCAAGGCGCGCGGCGAGTCGATCGGGCTGCCGGTCGCCGTCAACGGGCTCGTCGAGCGCGCCGAGCGGCTCGTGGTGTCGCTGGTGGCGGCCGGGCTCGCGGGCCTGCACGCGTTCGGCGTGCCGGGCATCCAGTACCTGCTGCCGGTCGCCCTGTGGCTCGTCGCCGTCGGCAGCGTCGTCACGCTGATCCAGCGGGTCGTCACCGTCCGGCGCGAAGCGGCGGAGGCCGACGGGCAGACCGCCGCGGCCGCACAGGACTCCGAAGGGCGTGAGACGGCCAAGTGAGCGCACGCGACCAGCTGACCGACGGGCTGTACGGGCTCGGCTGGAGCACCGTCAAGAACCTCCCCGAGCCGGTGGCCACCCGCCTCGGCCGCTCCCTCGCCGACCTCGCCTGGAAGCGGCGCGGCAAGGGCGTCCAGCGGCTGGAGAGCAACTACGCGCGCGTGGTGCCGGACGCGGGTCCCGAGCGGCTGGCCGAACTGTCGCGCGCGGGCATGCGCTCCTACCTGCGCTACTGGATGGAGTCCTTCCGCCTCCCCTCCTGGAGCCCGGAGCGGATCGCGTCCGGGTTCGAGCCCAAGGACCTGCACCACCTGACCGACGGCCTCGCGGCCGGCAAGGGCGTCGTCCTCGCCCTGCCGCACCTGGCCAACTGGGACCTCGCCGGCGCCTGGGTCACCACCAAGCTGAAGACCCCGTTCACCACGGTCGCCGAGCGGCTCAAGCCCGAGACGCTCTACGACCGCTTCGTCGCCTACCGCGAGGGCCTCGGTATGGAGGTCCTGCCGCACAGCGGCGGCACCGCCTTCGGCACCCTCGCCCGGCGGCTGCGCGAGGGCGGCCTGGTCTGCCTGGTCGCCGACCGCGACCTGTCCGCGTCCGGGGTCGAGGTCGAGTTCTTCGGCGCCACCGCGCGCATGCCCGCCGGACCGGCCCTGCTCGCCCAGCAGACCGGCGCGCTGCTCCTGCCCGTGACGCTCCGGTACGACGACTCACCCGTCATGCGGGGCCGCATCCATCCCCCGATCCAGGTACCCGAGTCAGGTACGCGGGCCGAACAGACGTCTGTCATGACACAGGCGCTGGCCGACGCCTTCGCCACGGGTATCGCCGACCATCCGGAGGACTGGCACATGCTCCAGCGGCTGTGGCTCGCCGATCTCGACCCCGCGAAGGGGCCCTCGTGAAAATCGGCATCGTCTGCCCCTACTCCTGGGACGTGCCCGGTGGCGTCCAGTTCCACATCCGCGACCTCGCCGAGTACTTCGTCCGGCTCGGCCACGAGGTGTCCGTCCTCGCCCCCGCCGACGAAGACACCCCGCTGCCGCCGTACGTCGTCTCGGCCGGCCGCGCCGTCCCGGTGCCCTACAACGGCTCGGTGGCCCGGCTCAACTTCGGCTTCCTGAGCGCCGCCCGGGTACGTCGCTGGCTGCACGACGGCGCCTTCGACGTGGTCCACATCCACGAGCCGACCTCGCCCTCGCTCGGGCTGCTGACCTGCTGGGCGGCGCAGGGCCCGATCGTGGCGACCTTCCACACGTCGAACCCGCGCTCGCGCGCGATGATCGCCGCCTACGCGATCCTTCAGGCCGCCCTGGAGAAGATCAGCGCGCGCATAGCGGTGAGCGAGTACGCCCGCCGCACCCTGGTGGAACACCTCGGCGGGGACGCCGTGGTCATCCCCAACGGCGTCGACGTCGACTTCTTCGCCCGCGCCGAGCCCAACCCCGAGTGGCAGGGCGGGACGATCGGTTTCGTCGGCCGCATCGACGAGCCCCGCAAGGGTCTGCCGGTGCTGATGGCCGCCCTGCCGAAGATCTTCGCCGCGTGTCCCGACGCGCGCCTGCTGGTGGCCGGCCGCGGCGACGAGAAGGAGGCCGTCGAGAACCTCCCGCAGGAGCTGCGCTCCCGCGTGGAGTTCCTCGGCATGGTCAGCGACGAGGACAAGGCCCGCTTCCTGCGCAGCATCGACCTGTACGTCGCTCCCAACACCGGCGGCGAGAGTTTCGGCATCATCCTGGTCGAGGCCATGTCCGCGGGGGCCCCGGTGCTCGCCTCCGACCTGGACGCCTTCGCCCAGGTGCTCGACCAGGGCGGCGCCGGCGACCTGTTCGCCAACGAGGACCCGGACGCGCTGGCCGAGGCGGCGGTGCGGCTGCTCCGCGACCCCGAGCGGCGGGCCGGCCTGCGCGAACGCGGCAGCGCCCATGTCCGGCGCTTCGACTGGTCGACGGTCGGCGCGGACATCCTGTCCGTGTACGAGACGGTCACGGCGGGCGCGGCGGCGGTCGCCGCGGACGACGGGGGTTCGCCGGGGCTTCGGGCGCGGTTCGGCCTGGCGCGGGACTGACGGGGGGCGGGTGGTGCCTGTCGGCGGGGTGGTCGGGTCTCGTCCGTGGTCGTGAGGGTGTCGTCGGCGCGGGCCTGAGGGCGCCAGCCCGCGCGAGACATCCCGGCCCGCCTCGTGGAGCGGCTAGCCTTTCGGCCCGTGACCGCAACCCTCATCTGGATCCTCGTCGTCCTCGTCGCCATCGGCCTCTATCTGAGCTGGACGGCGGGACGCCTGGACCGGCTGCACGCCCGGATCGACGCCGCCCGCGCCGCCCTGGACGCGCAACTGCTGCGCAGGGCGTCCGTCGCCCAGGAGCTGGCCACCTCGGGCGTGCTCGACCCGGCCGCCTCGATCGTGCTGTACGAGGCCGCGCACGCCGCCCGGCAGGCCGAGGAGGAGCAGCGGGAGGTCGCCGAGAGCGACCTCAGCCAGGCACTGCGGGCGGTGTTCGCGGACGCACTGCAGCTGGAGGCCGTCCGTGAGGCGCCCGGGGGAGAGGCCGCGGCGCAGGAGCTGACGGAGACCGTCCTGCGGGTTCCCATGGCCCGCCGCTTCCACAACGACGCGGTGGGCGGGGCCCGCAGGCTGCGCGAGCACCGCAAGGTGCGCTGGTTCCGGCTGGCCGGCCACGCCCCGTTCCCGATGGCCTTCGAGATGGACGACGAGCCGCCCGCCGTCCTCATGGACCGTTCGCGCCCGTGACCGCACCGGGAGGCGTGGGGCACGCCTCCCGGAACCCAAAAGGATCCACCGGCTTCCCATTGGCCCTTGCTGTGGACTGGTCCACTCGCGTTTCCTCAGTGCGGTAGAAAGCCCTCTTTCCCTTCAGTGAGGTCAACCCGTGTCCAGCACCCAGAACCAGGCCCCCGAGACCGGCACCGCGCGCGTGAAGCGCGGCATGGCCGAGCAGCTCAAGGGCGGCGTGATCATGGACGTCGTCAACGCGGAGCAGGCGAAGATCGCCGAGGACGCGGGCGCCGTCGCCGTCATGGCCCTGGAGCGGGTTCCCGCCGACATCCGCAAGGACGGCGGCGTGGCCCGGATGTCGGACCCGAACATGATCGAGGAGATCATCGAGGCGGTCTCCATCCCGGTCATGGCCAAGTCCCGCATCGGCCACTTCGTCGAGGCCCAGGTCCTGCAGTCCCTCGGCGTGGACTACATCGACGAGTCCGAGGTCCTCACCCCGGCCGACGAGGTCAACCACAGCGACAAGTTCGCCTTCACCACGCCGTTCGTCTGCGGCGCCACCAACCTGGGCGAGGCCCTGCGCCGCATCGCCGAGGGTGCCGCGATGATCCGCTCCAAGGGCGAGGCCGGCACCGGCAACGTCGTCGAGGCGGTCCGCCACCTGCGCCAGATCAAGAACGAGATCACCAGGCTCCGCGGCTACGACAACAACGAGCTGTACGCCGCCGCCAAGGACCTGCGCGCCCCGTACGAGCTGGTCAAGGAGGTCGCCGAGCTGGGCAAGCTGCCGGTCGTGCTGTTCTCCGCCGGTGGCGTGGCCACCCCCGCCGACGCCGCCCTGATGCGCCAGCTCGGCGCCGAGGGTGTCTTCGTCGGCTCCGGCATCTTCAAGTCCGGCGACCCGGCCAAGCGTGCCGCCGCCATCGTGAAGGCGACCACCTTCTACGACGACCCGAAGATCATCGCGGACGCGTCCCGCAACCTCGGCGAGGCCATGGTCGGCATCAACTGCGACACCCTCCCCGAGACCGAGCGCTACGCCAACCGCGGCTGGTAGTCACATGAGCGAGGCACCTGTCATCGGCGTCCTGGCCCTCCAGGGCGACGTACGGGAGCACCTCATCGCCCTGGCCGCGGCCGACGCCGTGGCCAGGCCGGTCAGGCGCCCCGAGGAACTCGCCGAGGTCGACGGCCTGGTCATCCCCGGCGGCGAGTCCACCACCATCTCCAAGCTGGCCGTCCTCTTCGGCGTACTGGAGCCCCTCCGCGAACGCGTGCGGGCCGGCCTGCCCGTCTACGGCACCTGCGCCGGCCTGATCCTGCTCGCCGACAAGATCCTCGACCCGCGCTCGGGCCAGGAGACGATCGGCGGCATCGACATGATCGTGCGCCGCAACGCCTTCGGACGGCAGAACGAGTCCTTCGAAGCGGCCGTCGACATCAAGGGCGTCGAGGGCGATCCCGTGGAGGGCGTCTTCATCCGTGCCCCCTGGGTGGAGTCCGTCGGTGCCGGCACCGAGGTGCTGGCCGAGCACGAGGGCCACATCGTCGCCGTCCGCCAGGGAAACGCGCTCGCCACGTCGTTCCACCCGGAGCTGACGGGCGACCACCGGGTCCACTCCCTGTTCGTGGACATGGTGCGCGCCAACCGGGCACCGGAGTCCTTGTAGGATCTCTGGCGTTCACGCAGAGATGGGTTACGCGAAGGAGACAGGCAGATGTCCGGCCACTCTAAATGGGCCACGACGAAGCACAAGAAGGCCGTGATCGATGCCAAGCGCGGCAAGCTCTTCGCGAAGCTGATCAAGAACATCGAGGTCGCGGCGCGCATGGGCGGCGTCGACATCGACGGCAATCCGACGCTCTACGACGCCATCCAGAAGGCGAAGAAGTCGTCGGTCCCGAACAAGAACATCGACTCCGCGGTCAAGCGCGGCGGTGGCCTTGAGGCCGGCGGTGCCGACTACGAGACGATCATGTACGAGGGCTACGGTCCGAACGGCGTCGCGGTGCTCATCGAGTGCCTCACCGACAACCGCAACCGCGCCGCATCCGACGTCCGCGTCGCCATGACCCGCAACGGCGGCTCCATGGCCGACCCGGGTTCGGTGTCGTACCTGTTCAACCGCAAGGGCGTCGTCATCGTCCCCAAGGGCGAGCTGACGGAGGACGACGTGCTCGGCGCCGTCCTGGACGCCGGTGCCGAGGAGGTCAACGACCTCGGGGAGTCCTTCGAGGTCATCAGCGAGGCCACCGACCTGGTCGCGGTCCGCACCGCCCTCCAGGACGCGGGCATCGACTACGACTCCGCCGACGCCAACTTCGTCCCGACCATGCAGGTCGAGCTGGACGAGGACGGGGCCCGGAAGATCTTCAAGCTGATCGACGCGCTCGAGGACAGCGACGACGTGCAGAACGTCTTCGCCAACTTCGACGTCAGCGACGAGGTCATGGAGAAGGTCGACGCGTAGCGCTGCCGCGAACTGAGCGGATTCCGGCGGGCCGGTGGGACACGTCTCACCGGCCCGCCGCCGTTGTCAGTGCCGGCGGATAGCCTGGCGACGTCTGTGGATCGCCGCCGTCCACACATCGCAACCATCAATTGGGGAACCACGACGTTCCTCAGCCAGGTCCGCGAGAGCGGCGGCGGTTCAGCCGCAAAGAAGGGGAGGGCACGTGCGCGTACTCGGGGTGGACCCCGGCCTCACGCGATGCGGTGTGGGCGTCGTCGAGGGCGTCGCGGGCCGGCCGCTCACGATGCTCGGCGTCGGTGTCGTCCGCACGCCCGCGGACGCCGAGTTGGGGCAGCGCCTGGTCGCCGTCGAGCAGGGCATCGAGCGGTGGCTGGACGAGTACCGGCCCGAATTCGTCGCCGTGGAGCGGGTGTTCAGCCAGCACAACGTGCGCACGGTCATGGGCACCGCCCAGGCCAGCGCCGTCGCCACGCTGTGCGCCGCCCGCCGCGGCATCCCCGTGGCCCTGCACACGCCCAGCGAGGTCAAGGCGGCCGTCACCGGCAGCGGCCGCGCCGACAAGGCCCAGGTCGGTGCCATGGTGACCCGTCTGCTGCGGCTGAGCGCGCCGCCCAAGCCCGCCGACGCCGCCGACGCCCTCGCCCTCGCCATCTGTCACATCTGGCGCGCCCCCGCGCAGAACCGACTCCAGCAGGCCGTCGCCCTGCACACATCGAAAGGCCGTACCGGATGATCGCCTTCGTGAGCGGACCGGTCGCCGCCCTCTCCCCGGACTCCGCGGTGGTCGAGGTGGGCGGCATCGGCATCGCCGTCCAGTGCACACCGAACACGCTCTCCGGCCTGCGCATGGGCCGGCCGGCGAGACTGGCCACCTCCCTGGTCGTCCGCGAGGACTCCCTCACCCTGTACGGCTTCTCCGACGACGACGAGCGCCAGGTCTTCGAGCTGCTCCAGACCGCGAGTGGGGTCGGCCCGCGCCTCGCCCAGGCCATGCTGGCGGTCCACGCGCCGGACACCCTGCGCAGAGCCGTCGCCACCGGTGACGAGAAGGCCCTCATCGCCGTCCCCGGTATCGGCAAGAAGGGCGCCCAGAAACTCCTGCTGGAGCTGAAGGACCGTCTCGGCGAGCCGGTCGGCGCCCCCGCGGTGGGCAGGCCCGTCACCCAGGGCTGGCGCGACCAGCTGCACGCGGCCCTGATCGGCCTCGGCTATGCGACCCGCGAGGCCGAGGAGGCCGTGACCGCGGTCGCACCGCAGGCCGAGGCCGCCGGGGGCACACCCCAGGTCGGCTCGCTCCTCAAGGCGGCGCTGCAGACCCTCAACCGAGCCCGCTGACCCCCTACATCCCCGAGGCACACCACATGAACTGGGACGACCCGAGCGACGCGACCGCCGACGAGGGGCCCGCCGGCCCCGCCGCGGAGCGGCTGGTGGGCTCTGTCGCCGACGGCGAGGACCAGGCCGTCGAGGCCGCCCTGCGCCCCAAGGACCTGGGCGAGTTCATCGGCCAGGAGAAGGTCCGCGAGCAGCTGGACCTCGTCCTGCGGGCCGCCCGCGCGCGTGGCGCGACCGCCGACCATGTGCTGCTCTCCGGCGCCCCCGGCCTCGGCAAGACCACCCTCTCGATGATCATCGCCGCCGAGATGGGCGCCCCGATCCGCATCACCAGCGGCCCCGCCATCCAGCACGCGGGGGACCTCGCCGCGATCCTCTCCTCCCTCCAGGAGGGCGAGGTCCTCTTCCTCGACGAGATCCACCGCATGTCCCGGCCCGCCGAGGAGATGCTCTACATGGCGATGGAGGACTTCCGCGTCGACGTCATCGTCGGCAAGGGCCCCGGCGCCACCGCCATCCCCCTGGAGCTGCCCCCGTTCACCCTGGTCGGCGCCACCACGCGCGCGGGCCTGCTGCCGCCCCCGCTGCGCGACCGCTTCGGTTTCACCGCGCACATGGAGTTCTACGAGCCGGCCGAGCTGGAGCGGGTGATCCACCGCTCGGCGAACCTCCTCGACGTCGAGATCGACACCGTCGGCGCCGCCGAGATCGCCGGCCGCTCCCGCGGCACGCCTCGCATCGCCAACCGCCTGCTGCGGCGCGTACGTGACTACGCGCAGGTCAAGGCGGACGGCGTGATCACCCGCGAGATCGCGGAGGCGGCCCTGAAGGTCTACGAGGTCGACGCCCGCGGACTCGACCGCCTCGACCGCGCCGTCCTTCAGGCACTGCTGAAGCTGTTCGGCGGCGGACCGGTCGGCCTTTCCACGCTCGCCGTCGCGGTGGGGGAGGAGCGTGAGACCGTGGAGGAGGTCGCCGAACCCTTCCTCGTCCGCGAGGGCCTGCTCGCCCGCACGCCCCGTGGCCGGGTCGCGACCCCCGCCGCCTGGACCCACCTCGGCCTGACCCCGCCCCGCCCAGCCACGGCGGGAAACGGACAACAGGACCTGTTCGGGGCGTGACGGCGGGGGCATCCGGCCGGGATCGGACGGGGCCATGGCGGTGCCAGGAACCCTGGTGCCATGCTGAGCGTTGTTCAGTGCGCGCGGACTCGCTTAGACTCCGCCGATGCTGCCCTTGTCGGCAGCGCACATACCCCCAACCATCAGGCCGCTCACCATCGCGGTCGCGTGAAGGAAGTACCGACCCGTGAGTCTCGTGACCATCCTCCCGTTCGTCGTGCTCATCGGGGCCATGTTCCTGATGACGCGGTCGGCGAAGAAGAAGCAGCAGCAGGCTGCGGACATGCGTAACCAGATGCAGCCCGGAAGCGGTGTCCGCACGATCGGGGGCATGTACGCGACGGTCAAGGAGGTCAGCGAGGACACGGTCCTCCTCGACGCCGGCCCGGGTGTGGACCTGCTCTTCGCGAAGAACTCGATCGGTGCCGTCCTGACGGACGACGAGTACAACCGCATCGTCCACGGCATCGAGCACGACCTGAAGTCCGACGCCGACGTCGTCCCCGACGACGCCTCCTCCCTCACCGAGACCGACGGGTCCGCCGACGCTGCCGCCACCTCCGGTGACCAGAGCGTCGACCTCGGCAAGAAGGACGAGGACCTCGACGCGAAGGACGCGGCCGAGGCCGACGCAGAGCCCGAGAAGACCGCCGAGGAGAAGACGGCCGCGGCCGACGAAGAGCCGAAGAAGACCGACGGCGACTCCGACGCGAAGAAGTAGCCACGACCCGGGGCACGCGGGCCCGTCCCGTGTGCCCCGGGCGCGCGCAATCTCGCACATAGGGGATCCCGACACCATGTCATGGCCGCTGCCGCGCTGACCCGGCGCGAGGCGGCCCGAGAGGGAGTACGAGAAGGTGGCAGCACCTAAAAAGGGCCGGAGCGCGAGTGCCCAGAGCAAGCCGTGGCGCTCGCTGGCCCTGATTCTGATCGCCATCGTGGGGCTCACCGGAGGCATGTTCCTCTCCGGTCACACGACTCCGCGTCTCGGCATCGACCTTGCCGGCGGTACGAGCATCACGCTCGAGGCGAAGGCCGACCAAGGGTCCGCGATCAACAAGGCCAACATGGACACCGCGGTCGAGATCATGAACCGCCGTGTCAACGGGCTGGGCGTCTCCGAGGCGGAGGTGCAGACCCAGGGCGATCGCAACATCATCGTCAACATCCCCAAGGGCATCAACTCCAAGGAAGCCCGGGAACAGGTCGGCACCACCGCCAAGCTGTACTTCCGTCCGGTTCTGGCCAGCGAGCCCAGCGGCCCCGCCGCGAGCACCCCGCCGAGCCCGTCGGCCAGCGGTTCCCCGAGCGCGTCGCCGAGCCCCTCCACCAGCGCCTCCGCCGGTGAGAAGGCCTCCTCCTCGACCTCCCCGTCGGCCTCCGCCACCTCCCAGGGCCGTGCCGTCACCGACGACCTGAAGGCCGACACCACGCCGTCGCCCTCAGCGAGCGCCTCCGCCTCCGCCAGCCCCTCGGCGTCCGCGCCCCCCGCCGACGAGGCCGCGCTCCAGGCGAAGTACACCTCCCTGGACTGCACCAAGGACAAGCAGCGCTCCGTGCTCGGCGAAGGCGTCAAGCCCGGCGACACGACCGTGGCCTGCGGCCAGATCGACGGCGCCTGGTACAAGTACCTGCTCGGCCCGGCCGCCGTGGACGGCACCGAGGTCGACGAGGCCAAGGCGGTCTACGACACGCAGACCGCCGCCGGCTGGCAGGTCACCATGGACTTCAACTCCAAGGGCGCGAAGAAGTTCGCGGACATCACTGGCCGGCTCGCCCAGAACCAGCAGCCGCAGAACCAGTTCGGCATCGTCCTCGACGGCGAGGTCGTCTCCAGCCCGTACGTCAGCTCCTCCATCGCCGGCGGCCAGGCCCAGATCTCCGGCAGCTTCACGCAGGAGGAGGCCCAGGGCCTCGCGAACATGCTGTCCTACGGCGCCCTCCCGCTCTCCTTCCAGGAGTCGAGCGTCCAGACGGTGACCGCGGCACTCGGCGGTGACCAGCTCCGCGCCGGTCTCCTCGCGGGCGCCATCGGCCTCGGCCTGGTGATCGTCTACCTGGTGGCCTACTACCGCGGCCTGTCGCTCATCGCGATCGCCTCGCTGCTGGTCTCCGCCGCGCTGACGTACGTGATCATGTCGCTGCTCGGCCCGACCATCAACTTCGCGCTCAACCTGCCGGCCGTCTGCGGCGCCATCGTCGCCATCGGCATCACGGCGGACTCGTTCATCGTCTACTTCGAACGGGTCCGGGACGAGATCCGCGAGGGCCGCTCCCTGCGTCCCGCGGTCGAGCGGGCCTGGCCGCGCGCGCGGCGCACCATCCTGGTCTCCGACTTCGTGTCGTTCCTCGCCGCAGCGGTGCTGTTCCTCGTCACCGTCGGCAAGGTCCAGGGCTTCGCGTTCACCCTCGGTCTGACCACCGTCCTCGACGTGGTCGTGGTCTTCTTCTTCACCAAGCCGCTGATGACGCTGATCGCCCGCCGCAAGTTCTTCGCGAGCGGCCACAAGTGGTCCGGTCTCGACCCGAAGAGCCTGGGTGCCAAGCCGCCGCTGCGCCGCACCCGCCGTCCCTCCGGTCCTGCCGCCGGTCCCGTCGAGACGAAGGAGGCGTGAGCGATGTCGAAACTCGGCACCCTCGGCGCCCGACTCCACCGTGGTGAGATCAGCTACGACTTCATCGGTCACCGCAAGATCTGGTACGGCATCTCGATCCTGATCACCATCACGGCGATCGTCGGTCTGGCGGTACGCGGCCTGAACATGGGCATCGACTTCCAGGGCGGTGCCGTTTTCACCACCGCGAAGAACGGCTCCATCTCCGTCTCGCAGGCGCAGACCGCCGCCGAGGAGGCGTCGGGCCACGAAGCCGTCGTGCAGAAGCTCGGCGACGGCTCGGTGCGCATCCAGATCGCCGGCATGGACACCAAGCAGTCCGACACGGTCAAGGAGGAGCTGGCCAAGGACTTCAAGGTCGACCCCGAGTCGATCGCGGCCGACCTGGTCGGTCCCAGCTGGGGTGACCAGATCGCCAACAAGGCCTGGCAGGGTCTGGCGATCTTCATGGTGCTGGTGGTGATCTATCTGGCCATCGCCTTCGAGTGGCGTATGGCCATCGCGGCCCTCATCGCCCTGATCCACGACATCACCATCACCGTCGGCATCTACGCCCTCGTCGGCTTCGAGGTCACGCCGGGCACGGTGATCGGTCTGCTGACCATTCTCGGATACTCCCTGTACGACACGGTCGTCGTCTTCGACTCCCTCAAGGAACAGACGAAGGACCTCACGAAGCAGACCCGCTTCACCTACAGCGAGATCGCCAACCGTTCGATCAACGGCACCCTGGTGCGGTCCATCAACACCACGGTGGTCGCGCTGCTCCCGGTCGCGGGCCTGCTGTTCATCGGCGGCGGCTTCCTCGGCGCGGGCACGCTCAACGACATCTCGCTGTCGCTGTTCGTCGGCCTCGCCGCCGGTGCCTACTCCTCGATCTTCATCGCCACCCCGCTCGTCGCCGACCTCAAGGAACTCGAGCCGCAGGTCAAGGCCCTGAGGAAGCGTGTCCTCGCCAAGCGTGCCCAGTCGCCCGCCGACGAGGATCCCACGCCGTCGTACGGCTACGACGGCGGGCCGGACGAGGACTCGGAGGACGTCGAGACGGCGGTCGTCGGTCCGCGCACCCAGCCGGCGTCCCGCGGCCGCGGCCGTGGCCGTCCCTCGGGGAAGCGCCGATGACCGAGACCACGGACATCACGACGCTGCTGCTCAGCCGCATCCGCGACGTGGCCGATTACCCGGAGCCGGGCGTGATGTTCAAGGACATCACCCCGCTGCTCGCGGACCCGGCGGCGTTCAGCGCGCTCACCGACGCGTTCGCGGAGATCGCCGAGCGCACCGGCGCCACCAAGGTCGTCGGCCTGGAGGCCCGAGGGTTCATCCTCGGTGCCCCCGTCGCGGTCCGGGCGGGCCTCGGCTTCGTCCCCGTGCGCAAGGCGGGCAAGCTCCCCGGAGCCACCCTCGCCCAGGCCTACGACCTGGAGTACGGCTCGGCCGAGATCGAGATCCACGCCGAGGACCTGACCGCCGACGACCGCATCCTGATCGTCGACGACGTCCTCGCCACCGGCGGCACCGCCGAGGCGTCGATCCAGCTCATCCAGCGTGCGGGCGCCCAGGTCGCCGGCGTGGCCGTCCTCATGGAGCTGGGCTTCCTCAACGGCAGGCCCCGCCTGGAGGCGGCCCTGGACGGAGCACCACTGGAGGCACTGCTCACGGTCTGACAGCGCCGTAGGCCTGATCGGCACGGCGCGACAACCGTCGTACGGCAAGCGGGCGGGCCCGGAGGAATCCGGTGCCCGCCCCTTGTGTTTCACGGGTTGACCGCTCTCACATCGGTCTGGAGGCGATGCCGGAGCCCGGGATCGCTACGATGGGTGCTCCGGAGCCTGACCGGGGCACCCGGATCGCGCACGAGGAGCCCTCTTGCCAGACGAGGCCCAGCACCTGACCGCCGCCAAGCCCGAGTCGCCCTCGGAGCCCGCGGCCAAGCCCGCGTCGCAGGCGCACGACGACGCCCGCGGGCCGGTCGAGCACGACCGCTCCGCCTCCGTCGAGCAGCCGGCCGAGCAGCCCCGCCCCAAGCCCTCCACGCCGGAGAGCCCCGCCGTCACGCCGGCGGCCCGGCCGGCCACCACGCCTGCCGCCCGCCCGGCCGCCGCTCAGCCGCCCGCCCGCTCCGGCTCCTCCAACCGCGTCCGCGCCCGCCTCGCCCGCCTCGGCGTCCAGCGCGTGAACCCGTACAACCCGGTCCTGGAACCGCTGCTGCGGATAGTGCGCAGCAACGACCCGAAGATCGAGACCGCGACCCTGCGCCAGATCGAGAAGGCCTACCAGGTCGCCGAGCGCTGGCACCGCGGTCAGAAGCGCAAGAGCGGCGACCCGTACATCACGCACCCCCTCGCGGTGACGACGATCCTCGCCGAGCTGGGCATGGATCCGGCCACCCTCATGGCGGGCCTGCTGCACGACACCGTCGAGGACACCGAGTACGGCCTGGACGATCTGCGCCGCGACTTCGGCGACGTGGTAGCCCTCCTCGTCGACGGCGTCACCAAGCTCGACAAGGTCAAGTTCGGCGAGGCCGCGCAGGCCGAGACCGTCCGCAAGATGGTCGTCGCCATGGCCAAGGACCCGCGCGTCCTGGTCATCAAGCTGGCCGACCGCCTGCACAACATGCGCACCATGCGCTATCTCAAGCGCGAGAAGCAGGAGAAGAAGGCGCGCGAGACCCTCGAGATCTACGCGCCGCTCGCCCATCGCCTGGGCATGAACACCATCAAGTGGGAACTGGAGGACCTCGCCTTCGCGATCCTCTACCCCAAGATGTACGACGAGATCGTCCGGCTGGTGGCCGAGAGGGCACCGAAGCGGGACGAGTATCTGGCCATAGTGACCGACGAGGTTCAGGCCGATCTGCGCGCCGCCCGCATCAAGGCGACCGTCACCGGCCGCCCCAAGCACTACTACAGCGTCTACCAGAAGATGATCGTCCGCGGCCGTGACTTCGCGGAGATCTACGACCTGGTGGGCATCCGCGTCCTCGTGGACACCGTCCGCGACTGCTACGCGGCCCTCGGCACCGTGCACGCGCGATGGAATCCGGTCCCCGGCCGGTTCAAGGACTACATCGCGATGCCCAAGTTCAACATGTACCAGTCGCTGCACACGACGGTGATCGGCCCCAACGGCAAGCCGGTCGAACTCCAGATCCGCACGTTCGACATGCACCGCCGCGCCGAGTACGGCATCGCCGCGCACTGGAAGTACAAGCAGGAGGCCGTCGCCGGTGCCTCCAAGGTCCGCAGCGACGCCCCCAAGTCGTCCGGCAAGGGCAAGGACGACCACCTCAACGACATGGCGTGGCTGCGCCAGCTCCTGGACTGGCAGAAGGAGACCGAGGACCCCAGCGAGTTCCTTGAGTCCCTGCGCTTCGACCTGTCCCGCAACGAGGTCTTCGTCTTCACGCCCAAGGGCGACGTCATAGCGCTCCCGGCGGGGGCGACGCCGGTGGACTTCGCGTACGCGGTCCACACGGAGGTCGGCCACCGGACGATAGGAGCCCGGGTCAACGGCAGACTCGTACCGCTGGAGTCGACCCTGGACAACGGCGACCTGGTGGAGGTCTTCACCTCCAAGGCGGCCGGCGCCGGGCCGTCCCGCGACTGGCTGGGCTTCGTCAAGTCGCCGCGCGCCCGCAACAAGATCCGGGCGTGGTTCTCCAAGGAGCGCCGCGACGAGGCGATCGAGCAGGGCAAGGACGCCATCGCCCGCGCGATGCGCAAGCAGAACCTGCCGATCCAGCGCATCCTCACCGGCGACTCGCTGGTCACGCTCGCGCACGAGATGCGCTACCCGGACATCTCCTCGCTGTACGCCGCGATCGGCGAAGGACACGTCGCCGCGCAGAACGTCGTGCAGAAGCTGGTGCAGGCCCTCGGCGGCGAGGAGGCCGCGAGCGAGGAGATCGACGAGACGGTCCCCTCCCGCGGCCGCAAGCGGCGCAGCAGCAACGACCCGGGCGTCGTGGTCAAGGGCGTCGACGACGTGTGGGTCAAACTGGCCCGCTGTTGTACGCCCGTCCCCGGCGACCCGATCATGGGCTTCGTCACCCGCGGCAGCGGCGTATCGGTGCACCGCACCGACTGCGTCAACGTCGACTCGCTGTCCCGTGAGCCCGAGCGCATCCTCGAGGTCGAGTGGGCGCCCACCCAGTCCTCGGTGTTCCTGGTCGCCATACAGGTCGAGGCGCTGGACCGCTCCCGTCTCCTCTCGGACGTCACGCGCGTCCTGTCCGACCAGCACGTCAACATCCTCTCCGCGGCCGTCCAGACCTCCCGCGACCGCGTCGCCACCTCCCGCTTCACCTTCGAGATGGGCGACCCCAAGCACCTGGGGCACGTCCTGAAGGCCGTCCGCGGGGTCGAAGGCGTCTACGACGTCTACCGGGTGACGTCGGCGCGCAGGCCGTAACCTACGGGCGGACGGCAACAGCCGGCGGGGACGGGGGAGTGGCATGAGCGGTCCTGGACAGGACGGATCAGCGGGCGCCGCGCCGTCGGCGGAGAGCCGGCCCGACCCTCCGGTGGAGGCGTCGCCGCCCGCCGTGCCCGTCCTGGTCGCCGGGCGCTACCGTCCCGTCCGCTTCCTCGGCCGCGGCGGAATGGGGGTCGTGCACGAGGCGGAGGACACCCGGCTCGACCGCCGCGTCGCCGTGAAGATGCTCACCGCCGTCGAGGGACTGGCCGGGGACAGCGAGGCCTGGGACCGGTTCCGGCGCGAGGCCCGCGCCCTGGCCCGGATCGACCACCCCGGAGTCGTCACCCTCTACGACAGCGGGGTGCACGACGGCACCCCCTACCTCGTGATGCAGGTGCTCGACGGCACGACGCTCGCCGGCCTGGTGTCGGTCGCGGGACGACTGCCGACGGCCGTGGTGTGCACGGTGGCGTTCGGCATGGCGGAGGCCCTGGAGGCCGCACACGCGGCCGGGGTCCTGCACCGCGACGTCAAGCCCACCAACGTGGGCATCACCCGCAGCGGACGCGTCGTCCTGCAGGACTTCGGCCTGGCCCGGCTCACCGGCGAGGCCGCCATCACCCGCACCGGCGCCCTCGTCGGCACCCCGCAGTTCATGGCGCCCGAGGCCATGCGCGGTGTCCTGCCGGAGCGCGCCGCCGACTGGTACGGCCTCGGCGTCTGCCTGTACCTCATGATCACCGGCGAGCTGCCCTTCGGCCCCACCGTCGACTTCGGCGCCATCATGGAACGGGCCCTCGGCGACGGCGTCCCCCCGCTCGCCGGGAGCCGCTGGGACTGCCCCGAGGACCTGTGCCGACTGGTCGACGATCTGTGCCGGCAGGACCCGGCCCTGCGCCGCCAGGACGCCGAGACCATCCGGGACGTCCTCCTGCCCCTGACCTACGGCGGTACGGAGGCCCTGGCCGGCCTGGTGACCGGCCGGGCACGCGAGGACGCCGTACGGGAGGCGCAGGCGGTCCAGCCCTTCCCCGAAGCCGCCGACCCGGACGAGGACGTGCCCGAGTACCTCTGGGACGAGGCGGCCGTCCTGCCCGCGCCGCGTGACGCACCCCAGGACCCCTTTCGGCCCGCCACCCTCAGCGACACCACCCGCAGGATCGTGCTCGGCAGCATGACCCCGCAGAGCGCGCTGTCCCGGCAGCGCGAGGCCGTCAACCTCGTGCAGCGCGGCCGGCTCCAGGAGGCGGCGCAGATGCTGGCGGTCGTGGTCCCGGTCTGCCTCTCCACGCTCGGGCCCGACCATCCGACCACCCTGACCAGCCAGTACTGGCACGCGGTCTGCCTGGCACGGCTCGACGCCGGGCGGGACGCGATCGACCTCTTCTCCCGCGTCAACAGACGCGTGGCCCGACGAACGGACGGACACGATGACTGACCCCGGCCCGGGTATCTCGGCCTCCCTGGACGACACCGGTACCGAGGACGACCTGCGCTCCCTGCTGCGCTGGCTGCGCGCCGACGAGACGGCGGGCGTACGGGCCGGCCTCGCACCGGCCCCGGCGTCCCCGGCGGACGCCATGGGCACCGGCTTCGACGTGCTCCAGTTCGCCGTCTCCGGCGGACTGTCCGCGGCCTCCCTGGTGGTCTCCGTCCTCCAGTGGCAGACCTCGCTGCGCCGCGCCCCGGCGGTCACCCTGCGCCGCGGCGACGTGGAGATCCAGCTCACCGCCCAGGCGGCCCGCGACGAGCAGACCGTACGGCGCCTCGCGGCCCTCCTCGACGGCGACACCGCCCCCGCCGTCCTGCCCGCCCCGCGCACCCGCACCGAGGGAAGCGGAGGCGATGACGGCACTGCCTGACCCGGCGCGCTCGCGGGCCGTCCTCATCGGCACCGCCTCCTACCGTCACCTGCCCCAGCTTCCCGCCGTCGAGGCCGGCGTCGTCGACCTCGCCGCCGAGCTGTGCGACGCCACCGTGTGGGGGCTGCCCGTGCAGCACTGCACGGTGGTCACCGACCCGCTGAGCCCCCAGACCATCCTCGACCCCGTCTACCAGGCGAGCGAGGAGGCCACCGACACGCTGCTGGTGTACTTTGCCGGACACGGCATGCGCGACGCCGACTCCGCAGACCTCTACCTCGCGCTCGGCGACTCCCGCGAACACCTCGGCTACACCGCCGTCGCCTACCAGCACCTGCGCACCGCACTGCGCTCCGCCCGCGCCCGCCGCAAGGTCGTCCTGCTGGACTGCTGCTTCAGCGGCCGCGCCGCCCGCGCCCTGTCCGGCAGCGACGTCCTGGCCGCCGAGGCCGCCGTGGACGGGGCGTACGTCCTGACCGCCTCGCCCCGTGACCGGATCGCCCTGGCCCCCGACGGCGAGCGCTACACCGCCTTCACCGGCGAACTCCTCACCGTCCTGCGGCACGGCGTCGAGGACGGCCCCGAACTGATCGACCTCGACACCCTCTACCGGGTGCTGCTGGAACGCCTGCGCGCCAAGAACCGGCCACTGCCCCAGCACTCCCAGGAGAACGGCGTCGGACGGCTGCCGCTGGCCCGCAACAAGTCCCGCGCCGCCCGCCACACCGCCCCGGCCGGCCCCGTCCTGGCCGCCGACGTCCGCGCCGCCATGGTCTCCACCGGCCTCGCCGTCGCCCGGCTGCTGCGCGCCGAGGGCAACACCCGTGACGCCCTGCCCGTCCTGCGACTCGCCCTCCAGGAACAGCAGAACGCCGGCGCCCAGGGCGACCTGCTCACCGTCCAGCTCGAACTCTCCGAACTCCTCGCCGAGACCGGCCAGGTCAAGGACGCCATCGAGGTCCTGGAACTCGCCTTCCAGCAGGTCCACAAGGTGTACGGCCCGGAGGCCGTCCTGGTCTGCCGGCGCCTCGCCGACCTGCTCCAGGAGTCCGGCAACCACCTCCAGGCCTGCGAGGTCCTCAAGCACGCCCTGGACATCGGCGAACGCGGCGGTCCCGCCTGAACCGGGGCGCCGTAAGGGGCTTCGGCACAACGCCGAACGGCCCGGCCGTGGTCTCCCACAGCCGGGCCGCGAGGCCGGTTCCGACAGGCGGTGTCAGCCGCCGAACTCCTGGAGGCCCTTGAGCGCCTGGTCCAGCAGCGCCTGGCGGCCCTCCAGCTCACGCTCCAGCTTGTCGGCCCTGGAGCTGTTGCCCTGGGCGCGCGCCTGCTCGATCTGGGAACGGAGCTTGTCCACCGCCGCCTGGAGCTGACCGGTCAGCCCCTCGGCACGCGCGCGTGCCTCCGGGTTGCTCCGGCGCCACTCGGCCTCCTCGGCCTCCTGGATCGCCCGCTCCACCGCGTGCATCCGGCCCTCGACCTTCGGCCGGGAGTCGCGCGGCACATGGCCGATGGCCTCCCACCGCTCGTTGACCGTGCGGAACGCGGCCCGCGCCGCCTTCAGATCGGTGATCGGGAGGATCTTCTCGGCCTCCTCGGCCAGCTCCTCCTTCAGCTTCAGGTTCTCCGTCTGCTCGGCGTCGCGCTCCGCGAAGACCGAGCTGCGGGCGGCGAAGAAGACGTCCTGGGCACCGCGGAAGCGGTTCCACAGATCGTCCTCGTGCTCGCGCTGGGCGCGGCCCGCCGACTTCCACTCGGTCATCAGGTCCCGGTAGCGCGCGGCCGTCGGACCCCAGTCCGTCGAGCTGGACAGCGCCTCGGCCTCGGCGACCAGTCGCTCCTTCACCCGGCGGGCGTCCTCGCGCTGCGCGTCGAGCTGCGCGAAATGGGCCTTGCGGCGCTTGGAGAACGCCGAGCGGGCGTGCGAGAACCGGTGCCACAGTTCGTCGTCCGACTTGCGGTCCAGGCGCGGCAGACCCTTCCAGATGTCCACCAGCGCCCGCAGCCGCTCACCGGCCGACCGCCACTGGTCCGACTGCGCCAGCTGCTCCGCCTCGGTGACCAGGTCCTCCTTGGCCTTGCGGGCCTCGTCGGACTGCTTGGCCCGCTGCTGCTTGCGCTCCTCGCGGCGTGCCTCGACCGTCGCCACCAGCTTGTCCAGCCGGGTCCGCAGCGCGTCCAGGTCGCCGACCGCGTGATGCGCGTCCACCTGCGCGCGAATGTGATCGATGGCGACCTGGGCGTCCTTCGTGGACAGGTCGGTCGTCCGCACTCGCTTCTCGAGGAGGCCGATCTCGACCACCAGGCCCTCGTACTTGCGCTCGAAGTAGGCCAGTGCCTCGTCAGGCGAGCCGGCCTGCCAGGAACCGACGACCTGCTCGCCGTCGGCCGTACGCACGTACACGGTCCCCGTCTCGTCGACGCGGCCCCACGGGTCGCTGCTCACAGCGCCTCCTCCACATGATGCCTCCGAGGGGCTTCGGCGCCCCTGGGCATCGTCCACAGTTTCGTCACGGCCAACATAGGCGACCGGCGGGTCGCCTGTCCGCATCCAGCACGACCGAAATTGGGCGGTTGACCGCCCTGTCATCAGGACTTGGTGACCGTCGCCTTGTCGATCACCACGGTCGCGTTCGGGGCACCGTCACCGGCGCCCGTGTTCTCGCCCGCGGCGGCGATCTTCTTGAGAACGGCCATGCCGGTCTCGGAGACCGTCCCGAAGGGTGTGTAGCTCGGCGGGAGCTGACTGTCCTCGAAGACGAGGAAGAACTGGCTGCCGCCGCTGTTGGGCTGGCTGGTGTTGGCCATCGCGACGGTGCCGGCCGGGTAGACGTTCGCCTTGAGGCTCGCGTCCTTCAGGTTCTCGTCCGGAATGGTGTAGCCGGGCCCGCCGCTGCCGGTGCCCGTCGGGTCGCCGCACTGGAGCACGAAGATGCCGTTGGTGGTGAGCCGGTGGCACTTGGTGTGGTCGAAGTAGCCCTTGCCGGCGAGGAAGCTGAACGAGTTCACGGTGTGCGGCGCCGCCGACGCCTTCAGCGCGATGTCTATGTCACCGCAGGTCGTGGCCAGCTTCATCGAGTACTTCGCCGACTTGTCGATCGTGACCGCCGGCTCCTTCTTCCACGTCTGCGTCTTGACCGCGCCCTCGGCGGGCTTCTCGCACGGGTCCTTGACGGTGCTCGGCGAGGGCGACGGGGTCGTCTCGGCGCCGGCCTTCGTCTTGTCGTCGTCCTTGAGGACGCCGGTCGTGTACAGCGCCAGACTGCCCACCACGATCACGCCGAGGACCGACGCGATCACCGCGTTGCGCGCGCGTGCCTTGCGTCGCGAGGCCGTACGGCGCTGCTGCTGCCGCAAGAACTTCTCCCGGGCGAGCTGACGCTTGCGCTGTTCCTGGGTGACCACCGGGTTCTCTCCTCATGCGTCTCGTATGTCCACCGGTACGCGTGCGTCCAGTGAGCCGACCGCCTGCGTGTGCCCCGTACCGTATATGGGTTCGCTGAGGAATCGGCAGCGCCGGTAGGCTCTGACCACTGGCGCAGCCGCTCGCAAGCCACCCGTATCGACACAAACGAAGGACGATCGTGCTCATTGCCGGGTTCCCCGCCGGGGCCTGGGGGACGAACTGTTATCTCGTCGCCCCCGCCGCCGGTGAGGAGTGCGTGATCATCGACCCGGGCCACCAGGCGGCCCCCGGAGTCGAGGAGACGCTCAAGAAGCATCGGCTCAAGCCCGTCGCCGTCGTCCTCACCCACGGCCATCTCGACCATGTGGCCTCGGTCGTCCCGGTCTGCGGGGCGCACGACGTCCCCGCCTGGATCCACCCCGAGGACCGGTTCATGATGAACGACCCCGAGAAGGGGCTCGGCCGCTCCATCGGCATGCCGCTGCTGGGCGAACTGACCGTGGGGGAGCCGGACGACGTCCGCGAGCTGACCGACGGCGCGAAGCTGCAACTGGCGGGCCTGGAGTTCTCCGTCGCACACGCGCCGGGCCATACCAGGGGGTCGGTGACCTTCCGGATGCCCGAGATCGCGGACGTCCCGTCCGTGCTCTTCTCGGGCGACCTGCTGTTCGCCGGCTCCATCGGACGCACCGACCTGCCCGGTGGCTCCATGGACGACATGCTCGAGTCGTTGGCCCGCGTGGTCCTTCCGCTCGACGACTCCACCGTGGTGCTGCCCGGTCACAACGAGCACACGACCATCGGCCAGGAACGCGCCACCAACCCGTATCTGCGCCAGGTGGCCGCCGGCCAGGGAGCCTCCGAGGCTCCCCGACGAGGAATGTGACGAGACCTCCCGTGAGTACCTTCCAGGCCCCCAAGGGCACGTACGACCTGCTTCCGCCGCGCTCGGCGGCCTTCCTCGCCGTCCGCGAGGCCATCGCCGCCCCACTGCGCAACTCCGGCTACGGCTACATCGAGACGCCCGGCTTCGAGAACGTCGAACTGTTCGCGCGCGGAGTCGGCGAGTCCACCGACATCGTGACCAAGGAGATGTACGCCTTCGAGACCAAGGGCGGCGACCGTCTCGCCCTGCGCCCCGAGGGCACCGCCTCCGTCCTGCGCGCCGCTCTGGAGGCGAACCTGCACCGGCAGGGCAACCTCCCGGTCAAGCTCTGGTACTCGGGCTCGTACTACCGGTACGAGCAGCCGCAGGCAGGCCGCTACCGCCACTTCTCCCAGGTCGGTGCCGAGGCGATCGGCGCCGAGGACCCGGCGCTGGACGCCGAGCTGATCATCCTGGCCGACCAGGCCTACCGCTCCCTGGGGCTCAGGAACTTCCGCATCCTGCTCAACAGCCTGGGCGACAAGGAGTGCCGCCCGGTGTACCGGGAGGCGCTGCAGGCCTTCCTGCGCGGCCTGGACCTCGACGAGGAGACGCTGCGCCGCGCGGATATCAATCCGCTGCGGGTCCTCGACGACAAGCGCCGGGACGTGCAGCAGCAGCTCACCGGCGCCCCGCTGCTGCGCGACTACCTGTGCGACGCCTGCAAGGCGTACCACGAGGAGGTCCGCGAGCTGATCACCGCGGCCGGCGTCGTCTTCGAGGACGACGCGAAGCTGGTCCGCGGCCTGGACTACTACACCCGCACCACCTTCGAGTTCGTCCACGACGGCCTCGGTTCGCAGTCCGCGGTGGGCGGCGGCGGCCGCTATGACGGCCTGTCCGAGATGATCGGCGGCCCCGCGCTGCCGTCCGTCGGCTGGGCCCTCGGCGTCGACCGCACCGTCCTGGCGCTGGAGGCGGAGGGCGTGGAACTCCGGCTCCCCGCATCCACCAGTGTGTTCGCCGTCCCGCTCGGCGAGGAGGCCCGCCGCGTCCTCTTCGCCAAGGTCACCGAACTGCGCAAGCTCGGCGTCGCCGCCGACTTCTCCTACGGCGGCAAGGGCCTCAAGGGCGCGATGAAGAACGCCAACCGCAGCGGAGCCCGCTACACGATCGTCGCCGGCGAACGCGACCTCGCCGAGGGCGTCGTCCAGCTCAAGGACATGGAGTCCGGCGAGCAGAGCGCGGTCGGCGTCAACGAGATCGTGGCGGAGCTGGAGTCACGGCTCGGCTGATCACGCGCGCGCGGGCGCCGTACATCCGCAGGGATGTGCGGCGCCCTTGTGGCGTCAGGGCCCGTGCGCGGTGCCGGGTCGGGCGGCTGTCCGGAACCGAACGCGCGCACAAGGCCTCACCTTCATCCTTATGTGGAGCGAACGGTGTGCAGACACGCGTGTGCGGCACAATGGCCCTGCCCGAAGAAGGTCCAGGTCTCAAGTGACGGAATCGGCGTGATGAGCAAGACGACAGTCAAGGACGTCTCCACGGAGTCCGAGCCGCAGCGCGCCGGATCGGCCGCGCCCAGGACGGCGGGCGGCAGCCGGGCACTGGCCCTGCTGCTGGTGATCACCGGCGCGGCCGGACTGCTCGCCGCGTGGGTCATCACGATCGACAAGTTCAAGCTCCTCGAGGCCAAGGTCGAGGGCAAGACCTTCACCCCGGGGTGCAGCCTCAACCCCGTCGTCTCCTGCGGCAGCGTCATGGAGAGCGACCAGGCCTCGGTCTTCGGCTTCCCCAACCCGATGCTCGGTCTCGTCGCCTACGGCATCGTCGTCTGCGTCGGCATCAGCCTCCTCGCCGGTGCCCGCTTCCCGCGCTGGTACTGGCTCACCTTCAACGCGGGCACCCTCTTCGGCGTGGTGTTCTGCGCCTGGCTGATGTTCCAGTCCCTGTACCGGATCAACGCCCTGTGCCTGTGGTGCTCCCTGGCCTGGGTCGCCACGATCCTCATGTTCTGGTACGTCACCTCGTTCAACGTCCGCAACGGCTTCCTGCCCGCCCCCCGCTGGCTCAAGAGCTTCTTCGGCGAGTTCACCTGGGTCCTGCCCGTGCTGCACGTCGGCATCATCGGCATGCTGGTCCTGACCCGCTGGTGGGACTTCTGGACCAGCTGACCCGGCCGACCAGGGCCTTCGGGCGACCGACGGGATTGTCAGTGCGGTGAATTAGGGTTTCGGTGTGGAGCCCGATCTGTTCACCGCCGCAGCCGAAGAACGCCAGGAGAAGGACCCCGCCGGGAGCCCCCTGGCCGTCCGGATGCGCCCACGCACCCTCGACGAGGTGGTGGGCCAGCAGCACCTGCTGAAGCCGGGCTCACCACTGCGCCGCCTGGTCGGCGAGAGCGCCAAGGGCCCGGCCGGCCCGTCCTCGGTGATCCTCTGGGGCCCGCCCGGCACCGGCAAGACCACCCTGGCCTACGTCGTCTCCAAGGCCACCGACGCCCGCTTCGTCGAACTGTCGGCGATCACCGCCGGCGTCAAGGAGGTCCGGGCCGTCATCGACGGTGCCCGCCGCGCCGCCGGCGGCTACGGCAAGGAGACCGTCCTCTTCCTCGACGAGATCCACCGCTTCAGCAAGGCCCAGCAGGACTCGCTCCTGCCCGCCGTGGAGAACCGCTGGGTGACCCTCATCGCGGCCACCACGGAGAACCCGTTCTTCTCGGTCATCTCCCCCCTGCTCTCCCGCTCCCTCCTCCTCACCCTCGAACCCCTCACCGACGACGACCTGCGCGGCCTGCTGCGGCGTGCCGTCACCGACGAGCGCGGTCTGAAGGGCACCGTCACCCTCCCCGAGGACACCGAGGCCCACCTCCTGCGCATCGCCGGAGGTGATGCCCGCCGCGCGCTCACCGCCCTGGAGGCCGCCGCCGGCGCCGCCCTGGACAAGGGTGAGACGGAGATCGCCCTCGCCACCCTGGAGGAGACGGTCGACCGGGCCGCCGTGAAGTACGACCGCGACGGCGACCAGCACTACGACGTGGCCAGCGCCCTGATCAAGTCGATCCGCGGCTCCGACGTCGACGCGGCCCTGCACTACCTGGCCCGCATGATCGAGGCGGGCGAGGACCCCCGGTTCATCGCCCGCCGCCTGATGATCTCCGCCAGCGAGGACATCGGCCTGGCCGATCCGGGTGCGCTGCCGATCGCGGTCGCCGCCGCCCAGGCCGTCGCCATGATCGGCTTCCCCGAGGCCGCCCTCACCCTCAGCCACGCCACGATCGCCCTGGCCCTCGCCCCCAAGTCCAACGCCGCGACCACCGCGATAGGCGCCGCCCTGGCCGACGTACGCAAGGGGCTGGCCGGGCCGGTGCCGGCGCATCTGCGGGACGGGCACTACAAGGGAGCCGCCAAGCTGGGGCACGCGCAGGGATACGTGTACCCGCACGACCTGCCCGAGGGCATCGCCGGCCAGCAGTACGCCCCGGACGCCATCAAGGACCGCGAGTACTACGAGCCGACCCGGCACGGCGCGGAGGCGCGGTACGCGGACGCCGTGGAGTGGACCAGGAAGCACCTCGGTCGCAAGCGGGACTGAGCACCCTGTAAACTCGTCCGAAGTGCTGCGTCCCGTGCCGTCAGAACGGGACAGTCAGCCGGAGCCCCGGTTGCTTTCGGACCGGCTCCAGGAGCGTCGCGCACCGTCGAAGGTGTCGCGGGCAGCCCACCACCAGCCGGGGTTCCCGGTCGAGGTCGGTGGGCCACTCGCGTGCTGCACGTATGTGCCCAGACCAGGGGAGCGGCTGCCCGACAGGTCCCACGCGGACCCGGCGGGTTTCCCCGGCTGCGGATGCGACCTCCCTTAACTCTGACAAGCCGAAATTGTGAAAGTGAGAGATCGTGGCCAACCAGCCCCGTCCCAAGGTCAAGAAGTCGCGTGCCCTCGGCATCGCGCTGACCCCGAAGGCCGTCAAGTACTTCGAGGCCCGCCCCTACCCGCCGGGTGAGCACGGCCGTGGCCGCAAGCAGAACTCGGACTACAAGGTCCGTCTGCTCGAGAAGCAGCGTCTGCGCGCGCAGTACGACGTGTCCGAGCGTCAGCTCGTCCGCGCCTACGAGCGTGCCGCCAAGACCCAGGGCAAGACCGGTGAGGCCCTGGTCATCGAGCTCGAGCGTCGTCTCGACGCGCTGGTCCTGCGTTCGGGCATCGCCCGCACGATCTACCAGGCCCGCCAGATGGTCGTCCACGGCCACATCGAGGTCAACGGCCAGAAGGTCGACAAGCCCTCGTTCCGCGTCCGTCCCGACGACGTCGTGATGGTCCGCGAGCGCAGCCGCAGCAAGACGCTGTTCGAGGTCGCCCGCGCCGGTGGGTTCGCCCCCGACGGTGAGACCCCGCGCTACCTCCAGGTGAACCTCGGCGCCCTGGCGTTCCGCCTGGACCGCGAGCCGAACCGCAAGGAGATCCCGGTCATCTGCGACGAGCAGCTGGTCGTCGAGTACTACGCCCGCTGATCCTCCGGCGGCCGTAGGACTTCTGTGTCCGAACCCGCCGTCCCTCCGTCCTTCCGGGCGGGCGGGGCGGCGGGTTCGCTCATGTCCGGGCGCGCCGCGCCGACGCGGCCCGTGCCGCGCCCAGGCCTGGTCCGGAGTTTCCCGCCTGCCGCGCGAAGCCTGGCACGGCACCTCCCCGCAGGGCCGAATCACCCGGGTACGTCCAGTGCGAGGGAGATCCGGCCGCACACCGATGCACCGCACCAGACGCCGCGCGGCCGCCCCTCGGGCGACGACGGGAACTCCGGACAGGACCTGAATCCGGTTCGGACCGGTACCGGCGGCGCGATAGGCTCGGTGCACAACTTTTCCGATGTAGAGGCACGTTTCAGGGAGCGGGTGCGCAGTGTCCGGTGGAGAGGTGGCCGGCATCCTGGTGGCCGTGTTCTGGGCGATTTTGGTCTCCTTCCTCGCCGTCGCGCTGGCGAGACTGGCCCAGACGCTCAGGGCGACCACCAAGCTGGTCGTGGACGTGACCGACAGGGCCGTTCCGCTGCTGGCCGACGCCTCCGCGGCGGTCCGCTCGGCACAGACCCAGATCGACCGGGTCGACGCGATCGCCTCGGACGTCCAGGAGGTCACCTCGAACGCCTCCGCGCTCTCCACCACGGTCGCCTCCACCTTCGGCGGACCCCTGGTGAAGGTGGCCGCCTTCGGCTACGGCGTACGCCGGGCCCTCGGCCGCAAGGAAGACGTGCCCGCCAAGGCGCCCCCACGTACCGTGATCGTGGGCCGGACCGTCCCGGCCCCGCGGTGGGGCAAGCGGAAGAAGGACTGAGACCCAAGCGATGTTCCGCCGTACCTTCTGGTTCTCCACCGGCGTCGCCGCCGGTGTCTGGGCCACCACCAAGGTCAACCGCAAACTGAGGCAGCTGACCCCCGAGAGCCTCGCCGCGACCGCGGCGAACAAGGCTCTCGAGACGGGAGCACGCCTCAAGGACCGCGCGGTGGGCTTCGCGCTGGACGTCCGCGACAACATGGCCCAGCGGGAGGCCGAACTGGGGGACGCGCTCGGCCTCCACCCGGACCCCGAACTCCCCGCACCCCGGCGGTACGCCGCCATCGAGGACAACCGCAGCAAGCCGAAGTACGTCGACGACACGACGCACTCGTACAACCGGAATGAGGACCACTGATGGAGTCGGCCGAGATCCGCCGCCGCTGGCTGAGCTTCTTCGAGGAGCGCGGGCACACCGTCGTCCCTTCGGCGTCGCTCATCGCGGACGACCCGACTCTGCTCCTCGTCCCGGCCGGCATGGTGCCCTTCAAGCCGTACTTCCTGGGTGAGGTCAAGCCGCCCTTCCAGCGCGCCACCAGCGTGCAGAAGTGCGTGCGCACACCCGACATCGAAGAGGTCGGCAAGACCACCCGCCACGGCACGTTCTTCCAGATGTGCGGCAACTTCTCCTTCGGTGACTACTTCAAGGAAGGCGCCATCAAGTACGCCTGGGAGCTGCTCACCACGCCCCAGGACAAGGGTGGTTACGGCCTGGAGCCGGAGAAGCTCTGGATCACCGTCTACAAGGACGACGACGAGGCCGAGCGCATCTGGCACGAGGTCGTCGGCGTGCCGACGGAGCGCATCCAGCGCCTCGGCATGAAGGACAACTACTGGTCCATGGGCGTACCCGGCCCCTGCGGCCCCTGTTCCGAGATCAACTACGACCGCGGCCCCGAGTTCGGCGTCGAGGGCGGCCCGGCCGTCAACGACGAGCGGTACGTGGAGATCTGGAACCTCGTCTTCATGCAGTACGAGCGCGGCGAGGGCATCGGCAAGGACAACTTCGAGATCCTGGGCGACCTGCCGAGCCAGAACATCGACACGGGCCTCGGCATGGAGCGCCTCGCCATGATTCTGCAGGGCGTGCAGAACATGTACGAGATCGACACCTCCATGGCCGTCATCAGGAAGGCCACCGAGCTGACCGGCGTCGAGTACGGCGAGGCCCACGACTCGGACGTCTCCCTGCGCGTGGTCACCGACCACATGCGCACCTCGGTGATGCTCATCGGCGACGGCGTGACCCCCGGCAACGAGGGCCGCGGTTACGTCCTGCGTCGCATCATGCGCCGCGCCATCCGCAACATGCGCCTCCTCGGCGCCACCGGCCCGGTCGTCAAGGACCTCATCGACACCGTCATCGCCATGATGGGCCAGCAGTACCCCGAGCTGGTCACCGACCGCGAACGCATCGAGAAGGTCGCCGTCGCCGAGGAGAACGCCTTCCTCAAGACGCTCAAGGCCGGCACCAACATCCTCGACACGGCCATCACCGAGACCAAGCAGTCCGGCGGCAAGATCCTCGCCGGCGACAAGGCCTTCCTGCTGCACGACACCTGGGGCTTCCCCATCGACCTCACCCTCGAAATGGCCGCCGAACAGGGCCTTTCCGTGGACGAGGACGGCTTCCGCCGCCTGATGAAGCAGCAGCGGGACCAGGCCAAGGCCGACGCCCAGGCCAAGAAGACCGGCCACGCCGGCGTCGGCGCCTACCGCGAGATCGCCGACCAGGCCGGTGAGACCGACTTCATCGGCTACACCGACACCGAGGGCGAGACCACGATCGTGGGCATCCTCGTCGACGGCGCGTCCTCCCCGGCCGCCACCGAGGGCGACGAGGTCGAGATCGTCCTGGACCGCACCCCGTTCTACGCCGAGGGCGGCGGCCAGATCGGCGACACCGGCCGCATCAAGGTCGACACCGGTGCCGTCGTCGAGGTCCGCGACACCCAGAAGCCGGTCCCGGGCGTGTACGTCCACAAGGGCGTCGTCCTGTTCGGCGAGGTGACCGTCGGGGCCAAGGCCCACGCCTCGATCGACGGCCGCCGCCGTACGGCCATCGCCCGCGCCCACTCGGCCACGCACCTCACGCACCAGGCCCTGCGCGACGCCCTCGGCCCGACGGCCGCCCAGGCCGGCTCCGAGAACCAGCCCGGCCGCTTCCGCTTCGACTTCGGTTCCCCGTCCGCCGTTCCGACGGCCGTGATGACCGACGTCGAGCAGAAGATCAACGAGATCCTCGCCCGCGACCTGGACGTGCACGCCGAGATCCTGAGCCTCGACGAGGCCAAGAAGCAGGGCGCCATCGCCGAGTTCGGCGAGAAGTACGGCGAGCGGGTCCGCGTCGTGACCATCGGCGACTTCTCCAAGGAGCTGTGCGGCGGCACGCACGTCCACAACACCGCCCAGCTCGGCCTGGTGAAGCTGCTCGGCGAGTCGTCGATCGGTTCGGGCGTACGCCGTATCGAGGCCCTCGTGGGTGTCGACGCCTACAACTTCCTCGCCCGTGAGCACACGGTCGTCGCCCAGCTCCAGGAGCTGATCAAGGGCCGCCCGGAGGAGCTCCCGGAGAAGGTCTCCGCCATGCTCGGCAAGCTGAAGGACGCCGAGAAGGAGATCGAGAAGTTCCGTGCGGAGAAGGTCCTCCAGGCCGCCGCCGGTCTCGTGGACTCCGCCAAGGACATCCGCGGGGTCGCGGTCGTGACCGGCCAGGTCCCGGACGGCACCACGCCCGACGACCTGCGCCGGCTGGTGCTCGACGTGCGCGGCCGCATCCAGGGCGGACGGGCCGCCGTGGTCGCCCTGTTCACGGTCAGCAACGGCAAGCCGCTCACGGTCATCGCCACCAACGACGCCGCCCGCGAACGCGGCCTCAAGGCCGGCGACCTGGTCCGTACGGCCGCCAAGACCCTCGGCGGCGGCGGTGGCGGCAAGCCGGACGTCGCCCAGGGCGGCGGCCAGAACCCGGCCGCCATCGGCGAGGCCGTCGACGCCGTCGAGCGGCTCGTGGCGGATTCGGCCAAGTGAGCCATCCCATGAGGAAGGGCCGTCGTCTCGCGATCGACGTCGGGGACGCGCGGATCGGGGTCGCCTCGTGCGACCCCGACGGGATCCTCGCCACCCCGGTGGAGACGGTCCCCGGCCGTGACGTCCCGGCGGCCCACCGGCGGCTCGGGCAACTCGTCGAGGAGTACGAGCCGATCGAGGTCGTCGTCGGTCTCCCCCGCTCCCTCAAAGGGGGCGAGGGCCCGGCCGCGGCCAAGGTGCGCGCCTTCGCGCAGGAGCTGGCCAAGGGCATCGCACCGGTCCCGGTCCGGCTGCTCGACGAACGGATGACGACGGTGACGGCCAGTCAGGGACTGCGCGCCTCGGGCGTGAAGTCCAAGAAGGGACGTTCCGTCATCGATCAGGCAGCCGCTGTGATCATCCTTCAGCAGGCCCTCGAATCCGAACGGGTGTCAGGCTCGGCACCGGGAGAGGGCGTCGAAGTGGTCATCTGATCGCGATACGGTAACGTTCCGCGCGATGCGGTGGTCTTCGAACAGCGACCGCACAGAAAGAGGCGGGACGGGAGCCGGGCCCACCAGCCGCGCGACCGCCGCCTCGCGGCTCTAGGGGACAGATGACTGAGTATGGCCGGGGCCCAGGCTCCGAACCGTGGCATCCGGAGGACCCGTTGTACGGGGACGTCGGATGGGAAGGGCAGCAGGGCGACACCGGCCATCAGCCTGCCTACGGCGGCCAGCCGCAGCACCAGTACCCGCAGGAGCCGCAGCAGCAGGCGTACGGCGACTGGAACAACGGCGGCCCCCAGCCCTACGACCAGCAGCAGTACCAGCCGTCCTACGACCAGCAGCAGTACGCCGGCCAGGGACAGCAGTACGTTCAGCCGAACCAGCAGGCGTACAACGAGGGCGGCTGGGACGGCACCGGCACCCACGCCCACGTCCCGTACGCCGCCGACCCCGGTGACCCGTACGGCCAGCAGGCCGCGGCCTACGGTGCCGAGCAGCCCGACTTCTACGGCACCCCCGACGCCTATCCGCCGCCGGAGCCGCCCGCACGCAGGCGCGCCGAGCCGGAGGCGGAGCAACCCGACTGGGACCCCGGTCCCGATCAGGGCGAGCACGCCTTCTTCGCGGGCGGCGGGGCGGACGACGAGGACGAGGACGAGCCGGAGGGGCGCGGCGACCGCCGCGGACGCGGCGGCAAGGGCGCCAAGAAGGACAAGAAGAGCCGCAACGGCTGTGCCTGCCTGGTCGTCCTGCTGGTGTTCGGCGGCGGCCTCGCCGGTGTCACCTATTTCGGTTACCAGCTCTACCAGAATCGTTACGGCGCGGCGCCGGACTACGCGGGCGCCGGAAACAGCCAGACCGTCAGCGTCGAGATCCCCAAGGGTGCCGGTGGCGTCGAGATCGGCCGCAGGCTCAAGGAGGCCGGCGTCGTGAAGAGCGTCGACGCCTTCGTGTCCGCCTTCACGAGCAGCGACGGGGACAAGATCCAGGCCGGCGCGTACATCCTCAAGAAGGAGATGTCCGCGACGAGCGCCGTGGAGATGATGCTCGACCCCAAGAGCCAGGCCAACGTCGTGGTCACGCCCGGTCAGCGCAACATCTCCGTCTACAAGATGATCGACACCAAGCTCGGCCTCACCGCCGGCACCACCAGGGGCGTCGCCGAGAAGGACTTCAAGACTCTCGGCCTGCCCGACTGGGCCAACGCCGACGGCGACATCAAGGACCCGCTGGAGGGCTTCCTCTACCCGGGTACCTATCCCGCGGCCAAGGGCATGAAGCCCGCCTCGGTGCTCAAGGAGATGGTCGGGGCGGCCGACGCGGCCTACGGCAAGTTCGACCTCGACGCCAAGGCCAAGGCCCTGAACCTGGAGGACCCGCTCCAGGTCATCACCGTCGCCAGCATGGTCCAGGCGGAGGGCAAGACGCACGACGACTTCCGCAAGATGGCCGAGGTGATCTACAACCGCCTCAAGCCGACGAACACCCAGACCAACCAGTTGCTCCAGTTCGACTCGACCTTCAACTACCTGAAGAACGAGAGCAACATCCACATCAGCGAGTCCGAGATCAACAAGAATCAGGACCCGTACAACACGTACACCCAGAAGGGCCTGCCGCCGGGACCGATCGGCAGTCCCGGGGCCGAGGCGCTCGCGGCGGCGCTGAATCCGACGAGCGAGGGCTGGCTCTACTTCGTGGCGACCGACGGCGAGAACAACACGGAGTTCGCCAAGACCTACGCGGAGTTCGAAAGGCTCAAGGACAAGTTCAACGAGAGCGCCGGTAACTGAGGTCATGACCGACATCACCACGGGCGGGCCCACCCACCGACACCGGGCCGCGGTGCTCGGCAGCCCCGTCGCCCACTCCCTCTCCCCGGTGCTGCACCGCGCTGCCTACCAGGCGCTGGACCTCCCGGAGTGGACGTACGACCGCTTCGACGTGGACGAGGCGGCGCTGCCCTCCTTCGTCGAGGGGCTCGGAACCGAGTGGGCGGGGCTGTCGCTGACCATGCCGCTCAAGCGCGCGGTCATCCCGCTGCTGGACGAGATCAGCGAGACGGCGGCTTCCGTCGAGGCGGTCAACACCCTGGTGTTCACCGAGGACGGCCGCCGCGTCGGCGACAACACCGACATCCCCGGCATGGTCGCCGCCCTGCGTGAGCACGGAGTCGAGCAGGTCGACTCGGCCGCCGTCCTGGGCGCCGGTGCCACCGCCTCCTCCGCGCTGGCCGCGATGTCCCGCGTCTGCACCGGCGAGGTAGTGGTCTATGTGCGCAGCGATGCCCGTGCCGCTCAGATGCGCGAGTGGGGCGAGCGCCTCGACGTCGACGTCCGTACGGCCGGCTGGGAGGACGCGGCCGAGGCGCTGCGCGCGCCGCTGGTGATCGCCACCACGCCCGCGGGCACCACCGACGCGCTCGCCACCGCCGTACCGGAGCGGCCCGCCACCCTCTTCGACGTGCTGTACGACCCCTGGCCGACCGAGCTGGCCGCCCGCTGGTCGATGTTCGGCGGAGCCGTCGTGAGCGGCCTCGATCTGCTGGTGCACCAGGCGGTGCTCCAGGTGGAGCGGATGACCGGGCGCACCCCGGCGCCCGTGGACGCGATGCGCAAGGCGGGGGAGCACGCGCTCGCCGCCCGCCGGTAGCGGGATCCAGGGTCCGGGAGCGCCGGCCGTCCGCCAGATGGACCGGCGGCCGGATCCGTGCCGCGGACGTGGGAGGATCGGGGGTGGCGGACCAGGGTCGCGCACCCGGTCGCGCCGTTGCCGTACGCGAGGACGCGCGTACGCGGGGCAGTACCAGGCGCGAGACTGAGGAGCACCGTTGAGCAGGTTGCGCTGGCTGACCGCGGGGGAGTCCCACGGTCCCGCACTCGTGGCGACGCTGGAGGGCCTTCCCGCCGGCGTGCCGATCACCACGGACATGGTCGCGGACCATCTGGCGAGGCGCCGGCTCGGCTATGGGCGCGGTGCGCGGATGAAGTTCGAGCGGGACGAGGTGACCTTCCTCGGCGGTGTCCGTCACGGACTCACTCTCGGTTCCCCGGTCGCGGTCATGGTGGGCAACACCGAGTGGCCGAAGTGGGACCAGATCATGGCGGCCGACCCGGTCGACCCCGAGGTGCTCGCCGGGCTCGCCCGCAACGCGCCGCTGACCCGCCCCCGCCCAGGCCACGCCGATCTGGCCGGCATGCAGAAGTACGGCTTCGACGAGGCCCGCCCGATCCTGGAGCGCGCCTCCGCGCGCGAGACGGCCGCCCGCGTCGCCCTCGGCGCCGTGGCCCGGTCGTACCTGAAGGAGACGGCCGGCATCGAGATCGTGTCGCACGTCGTGGAGATCGCCGCCGCCAAGGCGCCGTACGGCGTGTACCCGACCCCCGCCGACGTCGAGAAGCTGGACGCCGACCCGGTGCGCTGCCTGGACGCGGACGCGTCGAAGGCGATGGTCGCGGAGATCGACCAGGCCCACAAGGACGGCGACACCCTCGGCGGCGTCGTCGAGGTGCTCGCGTACGACGTGCCGGTGGGCCTGGGCTCGCACGTGCACTGGGACCGCAAGCTGGACGCCCGCCTCGCCGGTGCCCTCATGGGCATCCAAGCGATCAAGGGCGTCGAGGTCGGCGACGGCTTCGGCCTCGCGCGCGTGCCCGGTTCGCAGGCGCACGACGAGATCGTCAGCACCCCCGAGGGCATCCGCCGCACCTCCGGCCGGGCCGGCGGCACCGAGGGCGGTCTGTCCACCGGCGAGCTGCTGCGGGTGCGCGCCGCCATGAAGCCGATCGCCACCGTGCCGCGTGCCCTGCGGACCGTGGACGTGGCCACCGGCGAGGCGACGCAGGCCCACCACCAGCGCTCCGACGTCTGCGCGGTCCCGGCGGCCGGCATCGTCGCCGAGGCGATGGTGGCGCTGGTCCTCGCGGACGCCGTCGCGGAGAAGTTCGGCGGCGACAGCGTCGCCGAGACCCGCCGCAACGTGCGGTCGTACCTCGACAACCTCCCGGTCCGATGAGCGGGCCGCTGGTCGTCCTGGTCGGGCCGATGGGCGTGGGCAAGTCGACCGTCGGGCAGCAGCTGGCCGACCGGCTCGGCGTCGCCTACCGCGACACCGACGACGACATCGTCGCCGCAGAGGGCCGCAGCATCGCCGACATCTTCGTCGAGGAGGGCGAGCCCGCCTTCCGTGCCGTCGAGAAGGCGGCCGTGCTGCGCGCGCTCGCCGGGCACGACGGAGTCCTGGCGCTGGGCGGCGGCTCGATCCTCGACGAGGAGACGCGCGGCCTGCTGGCCGGGCAGCGCGTGGTCTACCTGTCGATGGACGTCGAGGAGGCCGTGAAGCGCACCGGCCTCAACGCGGCCCGTCCGCTGCTCGCCGTCAACCCGCGCAAGCAGTGGCGCGAGCTGATGGAGGCCCGTCGGCACCTCTACGAGTCGGTCGCCACGGCGGTCGTGCCGACGGACGGCCGTACGCCCGAAGAGGTCACGCAGGCAGTCCTTGACGCCCTGGAGTTGAAGCAAGCATGAGTGAGGCAGTGACGCGGATCCGGGTCGACGGCAGCGCCGGCTCCGAGCCGTACGAGGTGCTGGTCGGCCGTCAGCTCCTCGGCGAGCTGGGCGCTCTGATCGGCGACCGCGTCAAGCGGGTCGCCGTGATCCACCCCGAGGCGCTCGCCGACACCGGCGAAGCGCTCCGTGCCGACCTGGCCGAACAGGGCTTCGAGGCGGTCGCCATCCAGGTGCCCAACGCGGAGGAGGCCAAGACCGCCGAGGTCGCGGCCTACTGCTGGAAGGCGCTCGGCCAGTCCGGATTCACCCGCACGGACGTCGTGGTGGGCGTCGGCGGCGGCTCGACCACGGACCTCGCCGGTTTCGTGGCCGCCACCTGGCTGCGCGGGGTGCGCTGGATCGCCATCCCGACCACCGTGCTCGCCATGGTGGACGCGGCCGTCGGCGGCAAGACCGGCATCAACACCGCCGAGGGCAAGAACCTCGTCGGCGCCTTCCACCCCCCGGCGGGCGTGCTCTGCGACCTGGCCGCGCTGGACTCCCTCCCGGCCCACGACTACGTCTCCGGGCTCGCCGAGGTCATCAAGGCCGGCTTCATCGCCGACCCGGTGATCCTCGACCTCATCGAGTCCGACCCCGAGGCCACGCGCACCCCGGCCGGCCCGCACACCTCCGAGCTGATCGAGCGCTCCATCAGGGTCAAGGCGGACGTCGTCTCCTCCGACCTCAAGGAGTCGGGCCTGCGCGAGATCCTCAACTACGGCCACACGCTCGCCCACGCCATCGAGAAGAACGAGCGCTACAAGTGGCGGCACGGCGCCGCCGTCTCGGTCGGCCTGCACTTCGCCGCCGAGCTGGGGCGCCTGGCCGGCCGGCTGGACGACGCCACGGCCGACCGCCACCGCACCGTCCTGGAGTCGGTCGGGCTGCCGTTGCGCTACCGCCACGACCAGTGGCCGAAGCTGCTGGAGAACATGAAGGTCGACAAGAAGTCGCGCGGCGACCTCCTGCGCTTCATCGTCCTCGACGGCCTGGCCAAGCCCACCGTTCTCGAAGGCCCGGACCCGGCGGTTCTGCTCGCCGCGTACGGCGAGGTCGCCGAGTAGTCCGCAGTACGTCCGCAGGGGTCCCTTCCGTCCGATTCGCCTTCCGTACCGGGCACTTCACACCGCCCCCGGCCGTTCACCAAAGGACGGCAGGGGGCGGTACCGTTCGGTGGGAAGTGAGGGCCCGCACCCTCGCGGCCAGCGTCAATCGCCTGTACGAGACGGAGTGGCACCGGATGCAGCACGCAGTGGGTTCTCCGCTGCCGCCGCCCCATCAGCCGGGGCAGGGACCGGCCGCAGGCTGGTCGCCGGCCGCACAACACCCGGGAGCGCACCAGCCCGGCGGCACCCCCCGGCGCGGCCCCGTGCC